>NZ_VOYF01000015.1:0-99252 GCF_013420775.1 Acinetobacter sp. YH01010
CAGCAGGGGTGTCATCGGGTCGTCATCCACCGCATCCGAGGCCAGATAGCTGTTTTCGACATCCCGTTCCAGCAGGCCTTGCCGTTCCAGATAGCGACCCACCCGGTGGGCGATGGTGTGCGTCAGCTGGGTGAGCTCTGGGCTGGTCGGCGCCTTGACCCAGCGGAAACGCGCTGAGCCGTGGGATTGCTCGACATACACACCGTCGAGAAACAGCATGTGGAAGTGAACATTCAGATTGAGCGCCGATCCAAAACGCTGGATCAGGGTGACCGCGCCCGTCTTGGCCACTTGGTGGGTATGGCCCGCTTTCTTGACCAGGTGCGTGGCAATGACGCGGTAAACGATGCCCAGCACCCACCCCATGATCTCGGGCCGGCTGGCAAACAGGAAACGCAGCTGAAACGGGAAGCTCAACACCCACTGACGCATGGGTTGTTCAGGCAGTACTTCATCAACCAGCAAGGCGGCACTTTCGGCCATCCGCCGCGCCCCACAGCTCGGGCAGAAACCGCGACGCTTACAGCTGAAAGCGACCAGGTGCTCGGCGTGGCAAGACTCGCAGCGAACCCGTAGAAAGCCATGCTCCAGCCGCCCGCATTGGAGAAATTCTTCAAATTCCCGTTGCACATAGCCCGGCAATTCCTTTCCCTGCTCTGCCATAAGCGCAGCGAATGCCGGGTAATACTCGTCAACGATCTGATAGAGAAGGGTTTGCTCGGGTCGGTGGCTCTGGTAACGACCAGTATCCCGATCCCGGCTGGCCGTCCTGGCCGCCACATGAGGCATGTTCCGCGTCCTTGCAATACTGTGTTTACATACAGTCTATCGCTTAGCGGAAAGTTCTTTTACCCTCAGCCGAAATGCCTGCCGTTGCTAGACATTGCCAGCCAGTGCCCGTCACTCCCATTCAGTACTTAATGAAAGCTACGGAACAACTAATAAATTTTATGGTTTGCATCTCACCCAAGAAGAAGCAGAAAAAACCATCCCGAAATTATTAGAACGTACTCAAAAGTATTTAAACCATAAAAAAGGTTAATACCCTTGCGTTGATCAGCTAATTGATCAACTGCTGGCTTTATAAACGCAAACGATGTTTTTTTAGTTGATTAAAATAATCCAAAACTTAATTTTGATAATTCAGCACCCATAATTCTACTAATGCATTTCCATCAAGCCTTAATTCAAACCATATTCAATTAACAATGAATTAACACCACTACGGCGTTATTTCTTAAATGTGGTATATGGCTTTACCCACCCCCTACTCGTCTATGGCTAATTGTTCCAGTGTCAGTCAAAAAATGAAATATAATTCATTCTCAAAAATGAGAATCTGTTCACAAATGGGAACGCGAAGCAGCCTTAATTTTAAAAATACCAGTTCATCTAGACTAAATTTGAGTAAGTCTGATTAATATTGAATAAAAAACCTAAGTTTTTCGCCGTATGTTTTAATCTTCAATGGTTTAACTTTAATGAAATTTTTTTTAAATAAACTAATTTAGTGGATTTTGACCGTTATAATGGTTTTATCTCGAGGCATATTGCCTTAAACTTGGAGCCGTGTGATATTAAAACTATCTAGTATCTTTTCTCATGAAGCTAGGATTGAATCCCTTGTTATTCAATTTGAAGCCGATTATCAAACTGCACTAAAGCAAGGTTTAGATATTTACTTTGGCGTTGGCTATGCAACTAATGAGGATAGTCAATCTATACAGGCGTATCTTGTGAAAGATAAGGAGATTTATAAAAAGCATTACTGGAGTTGGGAATACCCAAGAACACCACACAAAATTGAAAAAACTAAAGCTGAGCACCGCCATTGGTTAAACCTAGCTGATGTACGAAACGCTGCGCTCGAGGCGAATATTACAAATGAAGCAGATCTACAATCTGTTTTACAACGTTCATTCGCTACAATATAAAAAGGTAATCTAAATGATAAAAAAAAGTGTGGGTTTTGAACGTGCTTCTGATGTTCAAGCCATCGTTTACTCAGTAAATGATGGATCTGCAGTTTTTGTCGTACCAAATGGCTTTGTGGTGCTGGAGGTTCCATTGTCACAAACTCAAGCCGAGTACTTCAAGATGTATGAGAAGTCACCTAATGTATTTGTGTTGCACGGTAAGGCAAAATTCCATTACGTGTGTGATTGTGAAGTTGAACTGGTTGGCTTTAGTATAGAAAAATCTAAGCTAACAAATCAATTGGTCAATCCAAGCTTATTTAGCCACATTGATAAACCTGCAGTCAGTATAGATTGCGTCTATGATGATATGTCTGCACCAACTATAAGCCCTGGCTTTTATTGTTAATTAGCTGGTATAAAAGTAGCCCGAAATTCGGGCTTTTAATTTGTCTGAAGACAAGTTATTTCAACTCGCACGGCGCTTTAATTCTGATGTTATTTGCCCAAGAAAAAACATCCGAACCTTTTTGTGGGAAAGGCTGACTCTTAGAATACTGCAACCAACACACCGAATTATGGGTTGGATCTTGTGCCTTACGTTTTTCACGTAATTTAATCAGGCTTTCTCTTAACGCTGCAGTATCGTATTTTGGATCAAGTGACATAAAACCTACCGCAAACAGATCCGCATAAGATTCTCGCCATAGTTGCGTTTTACCGCTACTTTCAGCGGTTACAAAGGTAGATACATCATCCATCTTTACTTTGGACCGATCAGACGGCGCAATTGAATTTAATGCTTTAAGTGGCTGGCCAAGTTCACCAGGCACATCGGTCGCACGATCTAAACAGTGAGATAACTCGTGCGCTAATATCAGCATTTCCCAATCGTTGTAGCTTACATCGGTTTTTGCTTCTTTATACATGGTGTTCATGCTGGTTTTAGACATATTCACCAGGCAATATCCTGTACTAGATCTTAATGAAGCTGGAGAAGCTTGCGGTATATCTAAGGAAGTTAAAGCCCAACTTTCGTTAAAGTCACCTAACACAAGTGGCGCGTTGTAGTTTTCCTTGGCAAACTTTTGTAGTTGATTGAAGTTACTACCCGGTACCATCGCAGCAATATGGTCATGGTTGAACTGTTTCTTTTCTAGCGTTTTGAAACACCATATAAAACCATATGACAGTAGAAACATTAGGAATGGAACAACAGCAACAGAGAGCATAAGTAGCATAAAGTTTTCGTCTAGTCGCTTGGTTCGGTCTTTGGTCTTAATATAAGGTGTTGCCAAGCACCAGCTGAGCACTACTGTCATCAAGATTAAAATAACAAGAAAAGTCATGGTGTAGCCAACTGGTTGAATAAACGTAAAGGCAATCCACGCAAAACAAGTTAGGACGGTTAAGGTCCACAAAATGATGTTTAAAATGATTTTTGTTTTCACGCCGTTGGCATCCCTAATCTATAAAAATAAATGTGGCCCATTAAACGGGCCATATTGAGTCTGTTCTCTTCATCATCGCCAATGTGGTCGATATAAATATATTAATAAACCATCAAAGCTAAAAACTTTTCTTAAAAATTTAAGATGCCTGCACACCAGGATAATCGTTGTAGTTGCCATCAATAAATTGATTGGTAGATTTACTGACATCATCATACCAAATCGGCATGCATTTCGACTTGTCAGTTTGATCGATGGCCATGTATGGAAGTCCTAATTCGTTTTGAATCAATTCAGCATCCATAAATGGCTCAAGAACCTTCATAGGAATGGAAAACAAACACTCAACATACCCATTATCATGAATGACCTTCCGGCTGGCTTTAGAAGCACTGTCAAAGCGCAATGCATTCCACAAGTGAGAAGCTTCATTGATGGTATGTGGTTGTTTTAGGTAATTAGGATTTTCAGACGCATAGATCGACAGTGTATTCACATCAATCATCAGCTTAAGTACACCTGAACCGACCATATGTTCAATCGGTATATACAGCATGATAGCGCCGTATCCTAAGCTTCGTTTTTTAGCATCTGGATGTTCACCAATACCACCAATAACGCTATGAATAAGAATAGGTAGAGTTGTGTTCATTTTATAAACCTTTCAATAGTTTTATATCTCTTTATACATTTGATACCGCGTATAGCAGATATATAACACGGCGATGTTAATAGAGATTGCATACAGCCATTAATATTGATTAATGACTTCATCCATCACATAAATTGAGTAGTTGTACTGGTCTAAGCGATATTTGCTTTCTTCAGTATGTTCACTGGCCAATGCTTGTAGTTGAGTTTCGTTCATGGAAGAAGCATAGCGGTTACGGATTGATTTAAGCTGGCTCAATTCTAAACGTCCAGTACTCTTGGTCAGATTGCTGACAGTTGTGAATAGATCCTGGTCATATTCTTGCAATTCACCATACAGCCAAGCAAGGTGTTCTGCATTGATGTATGGGTTATTTTTTTCATAGTAGTTTTTCAGTTTGAATAAACTCAAACCACATATGAACACAGCAACTATAAGGCTAATGACAAGCCCCTCACCGAGTTTAAGTAGGTATAGGAATATAAAGATACTAATCACGCCAATGGCAATAGAGATATATCGCATGGTTTGATTTTGGAACATTTCTAACATGGGCATTACTCACTTTTTGTAATGTTGTTTTGATAAAGATGGTCTATTTGAGCGATGGCAAGTTTCATGCGTTCCGTGGTGCAAGTCAGGTCGTCATCAAAACGATGGTTGAATTCAACAATCCCCTGTTCTTCCATGTCTTGCATTTCACGCTTAGCATTACTTAAGCCTTTTTCTATACCAACCAGATTCAAGTTAAAGAAGTCTTCTAGTAGCTTTTCACTCTCAATGATTTGTTTGAGCTCAGTAACATAGACTTCAGTTTTCTTTTTGCTGATTTCCGCAGCCATCGCATAACGAAAGTTGCCGTTTACAACAACAGTTTTGAGGTCTGGTGAATATTCGTTGTATTCACTTGGAATTCGACTAACGGACTGGACGGCGTGACTCCAGCCATACTTCTGAAAATATTCAATTCCCGTCATGGTATATACCTACGATTGTTCTTTTTTAAGTTCAATAACAGCCAATAACGCTTTGTTTTGGCGTTCCAATTCATATTGTTTTTGGCGGTCTACATTTTGGCGATCGAAAAGTTCTCTAATCTGCTGTTTGTAGTGGTTGTCATAGTACGAATAGGCTTTACGTTCTGCTTTTCTACGTGCAATGCGAACTTTGGGATGCCAGTTGAATTCTTTGTCGTCTGCATAACCCCTCATGAACTCAACCAGTTTGCTATCACCACGCATTTTACAAACCTTAATGAAGCCCATTTCTAAAACTGTAATTGGCGCACGGCGCGGATCTCCAAACTCCCAACGCCGTTTAATCCCAAAGCCACACATCTCTATTTGAACCGTAATCATGGTTTAACCTTTATCAAATGTTTGAGCTTCTGGATCTTCGACATTAAATCTGGACCATCACTTTCATGGTAAGCAAGGTGTTCATTAACGAATGTGATAAAAGCATCCAATTCAGTTTGAATCGTTGCCAATTGATTGCGTAACCACTGGCATGTGGCTTCATCTTGTTTTATCGCCGTTTCAAGCAATCCTCTCGCATGTTCATAGGCATTTGCCTCACCTTGCGCCACCATATCTGCAGATGATTTCCAATCGCCCCATTTCTTATTCCAAAAGTCATCAAGCAGCTGCAGTAATTTTTCTACTTCCAATTGGTCATCGCTGATGGCTGGTGTTTGCATTTGATAGATAGACTTTTTAGTTTCTACTTCACTTTGCATCCAACCATCACGAAAAGCTTCCCATTTCGCCTGATGCACCCAAGAAGAATAATTGCCACTGGCCAACAGACTACCGACCACGCCGTATTTATTTTCAAAAGCGCTACGAGCTTCAATTTCTGAAGCAATGTTTTCATTCATGTTCATTGTTATTCACCGTCCGTAATTCAATTTCAGTTGAAGTGGCTAAACGGATGGTACGCTTGGCATATGCGATGCATCCGTAAAAAGTGGAACCGTGCGGATTGATTAGGTCCACGTACAAATGGCGAGTGGTGATGCGGTTGATCTAGAGCAATGCGTATCAATCATGCTGACTATCCCCATGAAGCAAAGGCACTTGTAATGAGATTTTTGTTTCCTTCATCTCATGAAGTTTTTGAATCGCACGTTCTGGATCTATCACCCATGCATCAAAGAGCAGTTGTGTGACAAAAGAAAACTTCTCACCAACTTTGCGGAACGGTGTGCCGTGGCTATTCAGGAATTGTTCAAACACAAGATATTGCTGTTCGATGGCCTGGTTAAGTTCAAACAGGTCAATACAGCCCTCTATCAAGTTGTACTCACCTAAAGCATTCGGCATAAACATCCATTTACGCTCATGGGTTAAGCCATCTACATGTAGGTAGGCATGTTTGTTGAGGCTAGTCCACTCAGGTTTCATCATGACGTAGGTGTTGTACTCGTCATCTTCAAGATAGTTGTAGTGGGTAGCATCAACGGGTTTCTTTGCTAAAACAGAAATGGCCTGTTCAAGTGTCAGACCGAGAATGAGTGCATGTGGTGTAGTTGATGATTGGTGATCCATATTCCCTACCCCTTAGATTGTCGGGCTAGTCGGTTTAGGACCACTCAAACAAATTTCGTTTTGAACGTGATTGTAGATCTCAGCCAAGTGAGGTCGTGTGCTAAAGAATTGATCTTCTGATGTATCAGAGAGGTTAGCACTCATGACTGTGAGTAGTGCTTCATTTTTGAATTGCGCTTGAACCGCCGACTTTAATGCACCATTCAATGAAGCATGCAGATTGTTGAATAGCGAAATAACACGGGCATTCTGATCATTCTTTTTGAAGAAGATAAAATTAACTTCACGTTCACGGAAAAACACCAGCTGATATTCAAGCCCTGATTCTGATAAATCATTCCCCATATCAATCAATGCATCATCTGGCACGGCGAACGCAGCGTATTTTGAATCAAAGTTTTGAAGTGCTTTACTTGAGATTAGATTCAAACTTACTTTGCCTTGAATCGGCACACATTGGCTCAGTTTCTTAGCCAAGTAATGTGCAGCAGCCATGTGATGTGATCCACCAGCATTTTGAACAAAAATCTTAGGACTCCAGCCATAGATAAAAAATTGATCAGTGGTTGTATCTGGAGAGTTCAATAAACGGATTTCTGGCCATAACAACATTCGATCTAAATTTTCCATACTCACATCACTAATGTAATCAGGGCATGCGTTTTTTACAAAATCATCAATGCTACGGTACTGGCTTAAATCCGACTTGGAATTTGAGAAGCCCCCAATTTCAGATAGGTCAAGTAAGCATGGTGTTTCAAGATGAATGATTTCTGCAAAAATCGGATTAAATACTTCAGCCAATTCTTCAGCAAAGGTAGAGATGTAGAACGGCTTATGATTTTGCGTATCTTGACCAAGGTAGCTGATGGAATCGTTATCTTTGGCATGTGGATTCAAAACAATGTTTTTGCCTGGTACAAAATTAGTAGGAGATATACCAGTCATACAAAGAGAATCTTTGATTTGATGAAAAGGGAAAACATCGGTCATGGCGATGCTGTCAGAATTGACTAAACGGGTATCAATAAAGGGTTTTAACTTGAGATTCTTATAAAGCTTATGTTTTGCTGAAAATACCGAAAGTAAAGTGTCTAACATTTTAAGCACTCCATTGATTAATGCTTTATTAAAACTAATAAAGATATATTAATACAGAAAGTGCTTATAAGTATTTTTTTGGAAAATTAATTTAAGAATTGCGGTTGAGTGGTATTAGTTGCAAGTGGTTGTACGGCGTTGTTATCGACAGACTTTGAGTACTGTTGCACTTCAACAATTCGCACACCTTTAACGTGTAAACGTGTTTTATAGTCAGTCATTCCAAGTGTTTGTAAGTCGTCTAGCTGTTCTTTAGTCATTGCCTATATCCTGTATATTGGATGTGATTTAAGGGCAATTTAATTGATGTATTAAGGATTGTAAAGGGTAAAACACAGTTCATTAAACTTTTTATGAAATGGTATATACCGATTAAGCCTAAAACAAAACAAGGTTTTAAAAAGTGGTTTAGTTATGTTTAAGAATACGCACGTTAAAACTAAGTTATTATATTAAAATGCATCTAAACTAGGGTTAAAACCAAACTGGATGCCAATATGTGTTCAAACATTGAATCTTACGCCGTGAACCTATCCAATGTACCTAAAGCTATCTCTTGCTTGAATATGTATGACTTTCAAACGTTAGCACTAGGACCAACCTATTTACCCCGATTTATCACTTGCAGATCGCCACATTCCATATACGGCGCTATTGGTTGCATTTGATGTGAATGCGTCTGAAAAGTTTCGCTTAATCGAAATGATGGTGCCTGAAGCCATTCCGCTGTCGCAGTTGTTGTTATTGGCCATATTCAATGAAACGCCGTATAAGAGCGAATATGAAATAGCCCAATACATGCCGAGTGATGAATTAAGGCGTATTAAGTACAAACAGCTCACCCAAAAAAACTAAAGGCTGGATAACCAGCCTTATGTCTTCTACATGGATGCGTTTAGTCATCCTTTTTTTTGATTGTAATGCCTGATCGTAATGAAGCTGAAGAACCTTTTGAACCAAGTATCACCAACAATTTTTCAAAAGTAACGCATTCGTGCGAGAACGGGTTTTTCATCAAAGCTTTTTCAAACTTAGCTGCATACTGTTGTTCTACGAATTCCATTTCATTTTTAGTGCTATGTGAGATGGCTTGATCAAGACTGGCTTTGTTTTCCGCAATGTATTGTGTCTGATCTTCAGGTTTTACATGGCGTGGTATCTGAACAAGCTGATATTCAGTAATTGGCGCAACGGTTAAGTCATATCCTGTTAGGATCTCTTTCAATTCATCATAGTAGCTGTCTAGGTTCATTGGTGTGATAACGGCGCGAGTCACAGTTTCAACATCACTTTCCTGTTGAGCCTGTTCAGGTTCGCTTATACGTTCACCATAGATATTAAATTCAGCATCAAGATCCGCATTGTTGTAAGCACCAGCTTGTACTTGAGGTGAAATGTCAGAATCTTTACCGAAGTACTGGAACTGTTTTCGCTTCTCAATAATCTGGTCTTTAATGTTTGCTTCTTTTTGTGCTGAAACAATACTTTCACGGTGTTTTTGTTCTTTGGAGATTTCACCTTTCGCCGTGGACGAAGACATTACTGTTCTTTGACCAGGTGCCATCCCTTCAGGTGTGATGGATTCAAGACGTCTTGCTTCAAGAATCTGATGTACAAAATCTTGAGTAAAGTCTTTTACCGTGTTGTTGTTTTCGTACAAGGTGTTATTGAGCTTTCTGCAGATCTCAAAATCACCAAGCGCCGTGACATTGGCAGATGAATTGTTGTCTGTCAGTAGCGTGTGTTTTTCCTCAATCTCATGAATGAAGTCTTCAATTTTTAAAGTAGGATCGTAGATTTCAGATTTTTGGATATTGAAGATTGGGCAAAGGTCATTTAAGCGTAAGTACTTGGGTTGATCACCAGCCACATAGAACGCCAACATTGATACGATTTTAACGTCTGAAGTTTTACCACCTTCCCCTTTAGTTGATATGAGCAAGGTAAATTCGCCGTTGTGCTGTCCGGCAATTTGTTCAATTGTCACACGTTTTTCTTTGGCGAACTGGACTTCTGTTTGTGGTACCGAACGGTTGAATACTAGACCTTGATACATATTGATTGAGTTAACTTTACCTTGCCACTCTTCACCAGCAAAACCATCAACCAATTTGTATGTTGTACTTTCAGCACCCGAAGTAGTACGTCCAATGGCTTTAACGGTCGTGTTACCCCATGTAGCAGCTGCTTCCTCTTTAGATCCACGTTCAATATCTTCAAATGTTTGAGCACCGAACGTAATAGAGAAGTTAAGCGAACGTGCCTGAGCTGGTAAAACCGAAGCACCGACAATAACGATGTAGCCCCATTCGTCCAAAAATAGCTTAAATGAAGTAGTGGCGTTGGTTGGTCGTGCGTCAATAATGGCACGGCGTAAACCTTCCATTTTGTTACCAAGGGAACCAGCCATCATTTGTTTAATTGAGCCAATGATTAATTTTCCGAGCATTTTGAGTGAGTCTGGTGAACGCTCAAGAGCTGGTAATGGCACAGTTAAGATACGGCGGTTAAGTACAACGTCAAAAATATCAATATCACCGCCATGCTCTACACCAAAGATGTGACCGTAGTTAAACGTCAAGTCGTTAATCGCTTTGGTTAACTGCATGGTGATATAACCGTGTTGCTCACGGGTTTTGGTTTCTTGTTTCTTTAACTTTTTAGGGTTGCTTGAATAACCAGGTAATGAAACGAGGTAGCCTTGAAGTTGTTCAGCCACACGTTCAAAGTCAATCCCGTATTTATCGTTATGACAAAATACCAATTCTTCAAGTGCTTCAAGTTCCATGTATTGCGTGAATACTTTTGGTGAAAGCTGAATGAAGCCATTGTCACGTAGATAGACCAAAACTCGTGTAAGTGCGGCGATAAAGGCCATCGCACGACCTTTCCACATGTCACCACCGCCACCGCCTGAGTCATCAAGCAAGTTGATCAAGAATTCAATCAACATCCCTGAGCTGGTGTTGCTCATTTGGTTCATTGAGTTGGTCATCTTGTCGGTTTGTGCACGTAGCATGTTACGACCTGAGGTAATGAAGTTGATCGTTAATAGATCCTCATTACGCCCAAAGCGGTTACATAAACGATAGTGGTCTTGTTGAGCCTTGGTATCACCTTTTGCGTCTACAAAGATATAACCTGAGTTTTGTACGTACTGGTTGGCACAGTTACCTAGCATGTATTCTGTTTTACCCGAACCCGTAGTACCTAACACAATTTGATGTGTACGGTCATCGGAGTTAGATGCATAAACAGGTAGACCAGTTTCACGGCAACGACCAAGGTAAGTCACACCCTCACCTTGTAGCTTATCGCGATTGGTACGTGCGTATTCCAAAAAGGCTTTTGGATTGTCCAGTACGTCATCTTTTACGCGTGATGTAATGTCAGTTGACGCATCCAGTGAGTTTGAATGCAACGGCGCACGGAATGGCCACTCAAAAAAGTAATCATTCGGATGTGTGTAGCGTTTTAATAGGTAATACGCGATCCCTATAAATATCTCACCGCCAAACGGAACAACAAACAAAATAACTGCAATAGCACCAAGAACGCCAACCAAATAATTAGCGCCGTCTGGCGCTGTAAGTTTTAAATGGATTTTCTCTAAGCCTGATCGTGTATCACGCTTAAGCGAACTTGGCCTGAACTTTGTTTGTGTGCCGTATTTTTGTGTAGAAGCCATGCTTTGCGACCTACTCTTTTATCTTCAGGATAATAGGCAAAGTCGTTGTTTAACGACCTTACCCATTTCCAAGCACTTCAATGTATATACCAATTAACGCAAATCTATATAGCTGATTGGAGTTAAGAAGAAACAGCTTCAGACTTACGTTGGTTCAGTAATTTTTTCTTCATGTTTTGCTCAAGTTCATAGCGTTGATATTCAACAACCATCTCTTGTGCCATGGTAGAAATCACTGAAGCAGTTGCTTTGTTTTCGTCAAAGTCCGTGCCTTTATTTTTGGCATTTTTCTCAATCATGGTACGCCGTGTCTTAATCTGGTTCTTCGCACCTTTTGGATAGAATTGTGCAAGGACCTTCAACGCCTTACCACGTTCACCGATAAGGTCATACGTGTAGTTACGGAGCGCACGTTCATCGGGATGTGTACTGAGTGACCATAAAAGGATTGGACCAAGTGAAACGGTATATAAGCCCGAACATTCCATTTTTTCGAGTTTAATTTTACTGAAGTACGTTAAGCCTTGATCTGAGAAACCTACGTTACCTGAACCAAGCGCATCCATTTCTAGTTGAGTTAGACCGATGCTGTCACGAATAGCTTCACGAGATTCGCGTGTACCAGGATCGACAATCACATACGCCGTAGCAAAGCCCACCAAGTCTTTAAAGTCTTCTACTTTGTGAGATGCCAAGTTAAGACGAGCACCCCATTTACGCAATGTACGTGCGTCTTCAGCCAATTCTTCTAATAGGATTGGATCGCCTTTCGCAACGTGCAATTCGTCATAAGACATAATTTTGCGGTCTTCAAGAAGCTCATTAATCAGTTGGGTTGCATATTCACGATAAGCTTGTGGGAATTTTGGAATATCGTCACGGCTCACGGCGAACTTACGCTTAATGAACATCCGTACAATCTGGAAGAATAGAGATGTAGTTTTAGGATCTGATGATGTCGCAACTTCGTTTAAGTCGATAGAAGCTACACGAGCGTTACCGATGTCAAAGTTAGTGTGATAGAAGAATGCTGGATAGGTATTTTGTGCAGCCATAATCTGATGCGCCAAAAAGTCCAGTGCTCGTTCATTATCAATATGAACATCACTCCAAACATCTAAAATTGATGAATCAGAAAGGGTTTCAATCATATCGCCAATAGTCGGCATTGCGTAACGGTGTGCCAACGTGCGTCCACGGATCTCATTCAAAGAATGGAAAAGGTCACGTAGAGCGTAATAAGAAATATCCTTACCTTGTTCAGAATGTGGCTCAATCAGTCCGTGTTTTTCCATGATGCGATCTAGTTCTGGATCTGCAAAGCGCATGTACTTACGTGCTTTATGATCAGCATTCGTATCATCAGCAAAATAGAATGTACGGCGTAGGACCGCACCAATAACGTCAGAAGTATTTTTGGCTGGTTGCCCTTTCAATTCAGGCGGTGTTACCAATGAACTTAAAAACGCTGTCATTTGACGCATTTCGTAGTTTAACGGGTAGCGTAAGCCCATACTGAATTCAAGCGGATTAATCGCTTCTTCTTTTGAGTTTTTAATACGCTTATAGATGGCATAGTGACGTAGCTCTTCAGGCAATGAATCTTGCACTGTTTCTACTAACCCACGGCTTGACTCACCCACATCGACAATATAGGTCAACGGGATACGCTCGTTACCAGGCATCATGATGTCCTCAAGCATGCCTTTGTTCATTGTGACCGATTTACCCGTACCCGGTTTACCAATGTTAATAGTCGTCCATACAGTCACTTCATTTGAGAACGAATCAAGAATAATCAGTTTACCGTCTAAGGTTTTGTTGAGCTGATGCCCTTTATGGAATGGTGAGTTAATACGTGTCAGCGGTAACATGTAGAACACATCAAACAGCGGTGCCGGTGAAATAGGTGCGTGATTACGTACCATCAAGCCCGGTATATGTGATGCCCAAGTCAAAATAGGATCGCCAGCCTGTTCCATGACTTTTGCACCGCCCCACGCTTCAAAACTCTTCCAAAGCTTTTGGCGCCGTCCTACAAGAATGTTTACACCATCTTCGGTATTTGGTGCCCATGTCATCATGGTCATTTGCAGACCAGCAACAGTGTCTACTTGATCTAGGTCATTTTTAGTGGCCATCAAAATGTTACCAGCATTACGAATGGCTTTGTTTTGTGCCGTCATAAAGTGAATAACGCTTGATAACGTGCGTTTCATCATGGTTCCAGCCATACCATCACCAGTAATACAGTAACTCACCGCATATGGGATAGAACGGATGTTACCGCTAGTGTCGTGCGTTTTGGCCTGGTGTAATAAGCGGAATAGCGTTTCAAACGTATTCGTCTTCGCTGGATATATATCTACCATCAATGGAGCATATACAACGCCGTCAGTGATAACACTTCCCACTGGATAGAATGAACCTTGACTTGTACCAGGTAAGATCGCATTCGTCATGAGTTGTTCTGAGATCGGTTGATACAAAACGTGTGACGCATCATGTTCTGATGGTATTTCTTTCCAACGCATCGGTAAGCGTGTATTCAGCATCGGCACAGACAAGGTGAAGTCATCTGAAGTTGAATGTGAGGCAATTTGTTTTTTAATCGCTAGACCAGCTTCAACAACATTCAATACTTCATAGATTGCTGGAAATTCTTCAGTTGAGAGTGAGTTTAAGAATTGTGAGACAAAAGACTCATGGTGTACGTATAAGCTGTCCGATGATTTAAGCATGTCTTGAGCATTGACCGTACTTGGCATTGTAATTTGCGACAGTAGCTTTTTACGGTTTTTTGAGTCTTGAGCCTTATCGATTGGCGATAGTAAGGTTGGCTCAGAGATTAAAGCGATATAACAGCTTTCGTTAAATACACCGCCTGAAATGGTTTCTGTCATTTCATCAATGATGATGTCTAGATTCATCGCACAACGCGCCGTGGTCGCCTTTTGCATGGCATTCAAGTCATGAATCGCGTATGGCGTCTCATGGTCTACTTTGAACGCTAGATGAATCGTATGTCCACGGTCTTTGAAGTAGTTACGCATGTTGCTCGTCATCAAACCAATTTGACGGCTGAATGCATCACCACTAATTAAACTCTTAATCCCCTTGTATTCGATGATCGTAATCATTGTACCAGTTTTTGTGACAAACGTATGTTCGTCCGATACTGTTTCTAAATCGCAATAATCCTCTACGTCAGCTTTCATGCTTTGTAGGAATAACATCAATATAATTTCAATCTTGGAGTAACCAGTCTTTTTATAACCAGACTTCTCAGCTTTCTTCTTACTCATTTAAACACCTTTATTCACCTTTCTACGTCTATCTTTGATTAGACATGCCTTTAAGCATTAAGCACTAAAAAACGGTAATTCTCTTAAAACGTTAATCGCACTGTCGAAATCCTTATTTTGAATTGCGACCTCAAGACTTTTTACAGAGGGTTTTAAGCTTGTATCTAAAACCAACCTTAATAAAAGCTCATAGTAGGTACTGTTAAAAGGGATATTATCATTTTTTGAATTAGTAAATACATCAGTTTTAACGGTTTCGTCCTCTTTTAATTCGACATACTTCTTAAAACTATTTAGGTCAAACACTAAACCCTTATTAAGCAGTTGCCAAAACGCCGTTTCTAAAACCTCTTGGCTTTCACCTAAAGTACCCACCTTGAAGTTTAAGGAACCTGTATTTTTAAGTTGGAAGTGAACCTTATCAAGCTCTATGTAGATCTCTTTGTTCTGGTATAAGCCCTGTTCGTGGAAAACTTTAGACACCGATAGCTTTAAGTTTTGGTATATACAAAAAGATTGCAGCGAACTCATTTTTAAGTTGCCCGTATCTATCTGGTTTGTCGCATCTTCTACGGACGTTGGTAGATGTATCATCGGAAAGTAGCGTGTCAGTTCTTCAGACAGTTTCTTTTGTTCCAAAACGCTTATAATTGATAATGGATTGTCAAATCCAAAGTTGGTGCTTAGTAATTTCTTATGCTTCACACTCACACTTTGCTTAACCTGTATTTCAACGTCTAAGCCACTCAGCGCCGTTATTTTGTTTAGGTGTACCAAAGTGTCATCCAACAGCAAACAATCGCTGTTAACGGGGATATTCATCAACAGTAGCGCTTTAATCAGTGGATCTTGAAAATGCCCCGTTGAGTCTTCACCAGTTGTTGTCTGATTCCCTATCGCTATATGTACAACATGGAGTAGCATTAGCGTGTTAGATGTATGACCAGTGTCGCGAGTCGTTGGTATATACAAATCGTTCAGGAAGTTGAAAGCCTCAGTACCTATAACGCATAAGCGAAATATCGATAGCTGATCGTGCGTTTCCTTTGGTAGTGCATCTATCCCAAGTTCCCAATATTTGTAGATGTATGGACCAATAAATGAGTATTCATCATCATTCAATATGTCCGTCTCAAATACGCTATCCAATACCGCTATATCATTCACTATGTCAGGCTTAAATGGCTGTAACACTATGCCCGATATAACGTCTTCTAAGCTCATATCTATGTATTCGGTATCTGTTAAGCATTCTGTCATTTATGTGAACTCACTTATCACCCAAACCCTTAAATACATCTAGTGTTTGGTAGTACTCATACTGCTCGTCAGTAAAGATATTCGGGGAAAATACTATGTAGTGGTTTGGCAGATTAAAGCTCTCGTATGCTTCGTCTGATACCTTTTCCAAAGCTTTTGCGAGTTGATACAAAGAAAAGTTTTTGTTCTCTTTGATGGCATTCAAATACCACTCTTTGTACTTGCGGAGCTGGTCTACGTAATCAACGTTCGCTACCAACATATCTTCTTGCTTGGCTTCTTCATATTCAGCCATTGTGTTGAACTTAATGTCCGTGAAGTACAGTTGGGTATCAATTGTTTGGGTTCGTGTCTTAATCGCATTAAACGCCTGTATATCCTCAAACATATTACGTGCGTATTCTGCTTCAGACATCTTTGTAGGATTAGGGCGTTGATGGCGCTTTAACGGCTCTACAAGCAAGCTTTGGCGATGTCGCCGTGCGAACTTAGCAAGCTCAGGATCTTGGTTGTCAGACTTATGCGATAACACCAGTAATGCACGTTGATATTGATTAAAGATCTCTTGAGGTATGTTCGTACTCAATACGCATATTTCAGCTTTCTTTTCCAGTGATAGTGCAAAGATGTGGTTTTGTGCATGGCATAGCGTACAGACCGCTACAATGTTCTCAGCCGTATGGTTGCTATGATCGCCGTCTAAGTGATGTGGCTCTAAAAAGTATTCGTCATAGAAATCACAAAAATAGCATTTAGCTGGTTGTGAAGACATTATTTGCTTTATTGTCTCATTGGTTTTAAAACCATCATGGATAGTTTTATCTTGACGTATCTCTTGCTTGTCGTTTACGCCGTTAATAGGTCTTAAAATACCAAACTTACGGTTTATATGTTTCACTTAAACCCCTTAATACTATTAAGTAAGGTCTAATTAAAACATGTATATACTATTTTTAAAATAAAAAAAGCGCAGCCTAAGCCACGCTTTTAAACTTATTTATTATTGTATTACGCTTTACCAGTAATAGTGTTCGCAGCAGAGAACATGATGAAGCCTACGATTGATAACGCACCACCCACACCAATACAGATCCAAGCAGTTTTCTTTTTCTTTTGTTGATCTTCTTCTGATGTATACATCATATACAAACCAGTACCAACTAAGCCTAAACCAAGCACCATGAACACTACGATTAAGAATTTATAAACGTTTTGACCTAATGTTTCACCACGGCCTAAGATTTCATTCGCATCAGAACCAGCAGCGTGTTTTCCGTAAGCTGTACCACCTGGGTTCCATGTGCCAGTGTTTGCATATGCAACTTGACCCATTAATGCAGAAACAAAAGCTAAAAACATTACTTTTGCGCGGAATGCAGTCGCTTTTACAGTGCGAACTGAGTGTTTTACTAATGATACCATTGTCATTTTCCTTTTATTTAATATACGGGAGCTAATCTCCGCACTGTAATTAAACATTCTTAAAACCCTATTGCTTTAAGTTGCTTAATTTTAAACTTCTCGTTAAATATCTTCAATATCTTATACAAGGTTTTTAAGAAACTCTCACCCTATTTTAAGAAGATTGTTTAAAATATTGTAAAAAAGGTTCCTCCTATTTGTGTTCCAAAGGTATTAACAAAGACATCGTGTACGTCCTGAACGTATACGCATAATACACCTGTTATAATTAAAACCCATGCTTTGCGGTATGTCGCATTGCCTTGAGCATCAATTTTCTCTACAAAACCATATAAGCCACGAGCTACCGCTATAATCCCTACCAGTTGCGTAAAACCTACAACCGCCGTAACGATATATGCACCTAAATCATTAGCACCAGCATTAGGCAAGTAACTTTGTACCGTTACAAGTTCTATGCCATTACCACCAAACAATGAAGAACCTAGTGCACCAATGATATATCCGTCATATCCAAGTGATGCAAAAGCACCACCGATAAGAATCTTCAACAATGCCCCACCAGTGGTAGGCTCTTTCATTCCATGACCAAAGAACTTTTGTTGAGGTGATGATGCTTGCACTAAGTCAAAAAGCGCCGTGCCAGTAATCACCAACCCCGTTACAACAAAGCAAATGCGTATAAAGCTTAGTAGTGGACCGTATATGTTTAATATCGCTTTAACTATATCTAATGCATCCACGCTATTTTCCTTATTTCACCCAAATGGCTTGTTCGTTTTCGTCAACAGCATAGACCGTGCGATTGTCTGGCATCTTCTGACCTACATAGACTGTATATGTATGGTTTTGAGAATCTGTCATCCAAGCGCGATCGCCTACAACCGCAAAAGCATCCAAGCGTTTTGCACCTTTTGGAATTGATAAGGTTTTAGATCCCGATGTACTTAAAGCCTTTTGCTTAGTCTGGTCTTTAGCTATTTTGATTAAACTAGTCTTTAATTCCTTAATTGCCTGTTCTTGCAATTCAACAAGGTTTTTAAGATCGTCATTTTCAGCTTTCAGTTGTTCATTTTTGATTATGGTTTCTGATTGAGCAACTGCAGTTTGTTCGCCGTTTTGTACTTGCCCATGCGCTTGCTCTTTTTCTTTCAAACGTTGTAATAAAATAAGTGCATTCGTACCCTGACTTTGATAGAAGTTAACTGCCTCTATTCCTAGATCAGAATCAATCGGATACGACATGGATTTGTACATAATCATGTATTGACCAGTGGTAGGATCTTTAAACACAATATTTTCATCAACAATGAACGCCGTATCATCAGCAATACTATTGTCCTTTAAAGGTTGTTGATTTTGGTTGTATGTTGCTTGTGTTTGTTGAATGCCTTGACCAACAGTATCAATGGATTCTGGTGTTTGTTCTGGAGCAACTGCCGTGCTGACGTCTTTTGGTTTACTCATTTGTATCCAAAAGAAAGTACCAATCATAATTAAGGCAATAACACCAATAACAATAAGAAGTTTTGGAGGAATACCACCCTTCGCACTACCTTCGCCTTTTTGGGGTTTGCCTTCAGCATCTTTTAGATTTTTCTTTGCCTGTTCAGCAGTCATTTGATTATCAGACATTTCGCTTACCCCTTATTTTTCGGTGTTGTTACGTCAGCATCAAAAAAGACTTCAAATACTTTTCCGCTGTTAACGATATACGTAGTTGGTCGAACTGTTGATGTACGTGCCATGTTCGCCATTTCCGTACCAACGTTACCAATGATGTTCCCGGCAATTTCTTTATCGTTTGGCTCTTCCTTCGTGCTTACAACATTGCCAGTATTTGTGATTTGGGTTGTACCAATGTTTTGATAGGCTTGTCCGTAACCCTCAAAGATTCCAGCAGTAACCATACCGCCAAGCTTTTGCAAAGTGTGTTTTTGGACTTTATCAGCCATGCCCGATTGTTTTGTTCCAAGAGTTAAAGCTCGTACTTGGATTGCATACTCTTCGCCCTTAAACAACATACGGGTAAAGTTAAATTCAATATCCGCAGTATTCAGACCAACAGTACCAATAAGTTTTGCGCCGTTAAATTTACCGCCAATAACAGTAGCAAATAGGTTTTTACCTTTATCAGTATTCACACCTGTATCTAAACGCGCTTTCATTGTTGTACCAGCTTTAATGATTGCTAGTCCTTTAGTAGATTCGCTAGTCGTATTCGCAACGTTCAAGCTTCCAAGGTTTTGTTGCCCTTCCGATGCTTTAGTGTTGTGTGAATATTTATATGTTGAATATCCGTTGACCTTGTTCTTTGTATTAGAAAACGCAGCAAGTTGATCAACAAAAGCAGTTTGACTTAATTCACGCGTTGCAGCATTACGTTCTGCATAAGCAGCTGCTTGTTGGCTATATACACTAGCAACATCATTAGCAGCAGATGAAGCATGTTCATATTGTTGCGCGTAGTTAGTTTGATAAATCGGTGCGTTTTGATTAGCACCGTTTTGTGTTTGTGGTTGTTGTGGTAGACCACCGCTAGTTGGTTGAGGTAATGCACCACCTTGATTTGCCATATTAGCTCTGGCCATCTGGTCAAGTTCAAGCGTAATATTTGGTGTACCACCTGTTGCAGAACCGTTTACAGGTTGCCCATTTGGACCTGTAATAAAATTCTGATCGTTCAGATCGCCGTTTGGATCTTGTGTTGCAACTGTTTTAAATTCGGGCAAATAGCTTTCACCATTTTTGCCAGCTCGAGCAGCTTCTTCAGCTTGTTTTTGACGTTCATATTCTACATATTCAGGAGGGATAACATTTGTACCCTGTCCTTGGATTTCTGGTGTAGCAATAGCAACCTGATTATCTAAAGCTAGTTGGTCACTTTTCCCCATTGGGTTAAACATAAAAAAGCCTAATCCACCAACTACTACCAAACCAATAATTGCAACAACGCGAAAGCGCGTATCTGCAAAAACACGTTTTTTGTTAGCAGTTTTAATACTTGTATTTTTCAGTTTTTTAGGTTGGTCTTCTTCTGAATGAACTTGGTTTGCAGAAATAATAGTTTCATCGGTAGTACCTACTTCAGTGCTACGACTAGAATTCTCTTCAATGTCATTCGGGTTATTTTGTTGGTTCGTTGAATCCATTTTTAATTCTCACTTAATGACTTAAAATGCGTCTTCGAGGTAAACAGTTTTAGGTGTACCGCCAGTCGTTGAAAATGTGATGTACTTCAGATCTTCAGAATCTTCATAACGGAAGATCTTCATACCGTTGTTAGCGCGGAAAGAACTCAAAAAGGCTGGTTGAATAACACCAAAGTTACTACGCACATATATATAGCCACCAAACTTCCAAGCACGGACATTAGGACTATCGGTTCGCATTTCAACAGCACCCTCAGGCGCTAAGCCATCCATAAATTGCAAACTCACACCATCTGGAATAATCGATGTTTGATTGCCTGTTGAATACATAGCTTTGGCTGTTGGGCTTCGACCAGGTATACGTGCGTCTACACGAACATCTAAATCACGTTGGCCAGTAGCTAACATCAAAATTACTGGAGCACCCAATCCCTTTAATGTGACCGTTACGTTTCCGAAAGCAGCTGGATCTAATGGTTCGATTGAAAGGATGTTAGTTTCAGGGATTTCGTCTGGCTCTTTTTCGTTTTGCTCACCTAAGCCATCTGAGAAACGTCCACGGTCCAAAGAAATCTTTTCAATGTTCCATGGATTTCCTGAAGAATCGCTAAAGACAATAGTAGATAGCATGCCAGCGCTTAAACGAATTACTGGCGGTTCCTCACCAGGGTTTAATGAAATACCCAAACTACGGGTTTTCGCTTGTGGCGTATTTACATAAGGACTAGAAAGGCTTCGTTTTTGTTGCAACAAAAGTCCTTTAACTATTTTTGTTTGCTCAGGTGTGAACTGCAAACCAACAAGATTGTGAACCTGTCTGTCAATTTCCGATGCTGTATCAACTACCTCAGGTGCAACCAAAGGAGATTGAGCATCCGCAAAAGTATTCGGAGGCATATCAGCAGCATTAACTATTGTAGTTAATGCAGTAGAAGCAAAAAGAGCCAAAGATAATTTTTTCAATTTCATAAGTATCATCCAATTAACGCGCTGGAGTTAACGTAATTGTCTTAACAGCAATACCGTTGTAGTTCAGATAAGAACGTGGATGCTCAACAATAGTAACTGTCGCAATGAAGCGGTGAGTCTCTTTAGGTTGTTTGTCACCTAAGAAGAATTGAGTAGTGATAGGAACACGAACAGTCCAACTAGGTTCTGCAGCATGTAAATCACGGTTTTCGATTTGTGGAACATCAGTAGCAGTAGTTCGCATCGTTAGGTTGTTTTGTACGATTGTGCCAACTGTTTGTGATTGAGCGATTTGCTTCATCAATGAATCTTTACCGCCCTCAGTGAAATACATTGAACCAGCATTGTTAATAACGTCACGCCAGTTCAAGAAATCAAAGTTGTAGACAGAAAGAATTGCACTCTTACCGAATTCAGAAATAACAACGTCAGTAACGCGAGGGTTTTTTGATGCTTCGATTGGACAGATAACCGAGTTATCTACTGTTTGAACAGCTTTGACTTTTGGGTATGCATTAAAGGCAGCAAAAATAATCATCGCAAGAACAGCACTCACGATAAAAGCGAAAAACACGAAAACAAGCCATCGTCTTAACTTTGCAATCTCCTTATCTTTTTCATCCACCTGTTTTCTGAGCCAAAGACTAGGATCACAAGAACCTATTTCAGCGTTTTCATTAGATTTGTCTTTAGACACAACAGCACTCCTATTTCGCTGGCTGATATATAACAGATGGAATTGGACGATCTGATTTAGAGCTAAGCACACACTTAACTGGTGTGCCGTCATCAAAAACCAAAGATTCAAAATCTGTTGTGGTGAGTTTAAAAGCTACAAAACTAAGCGTTGTTAAAACGGTTAAAATGCACAATGAGGCAAACGTACTAACCAACACTCTTAAAAGCCTTGCGTATTTTCTTTTACCTATTATTGATACTTCAGCGTAAGGAGAACCCCATGTTGAAGTAGTCAAATTAGTTTTAGAGTTATCCATTTAGTCAATCACTAAACCCGACTTTAATTCGTCCTTATAATAGTCGGTATTAAACTCATTTGCTATATTAAGATCAAAATAATAAAAGGTATCTAGGTTATTAGCTAAAAGTGTTTTAACAAATTCATGGCTACCATTAACGTTTTCAATAGAATCTAAAGTAGGCTTTATACTAAAACCACTATGGCCTCTCCACTTTCGCCCATAAAAGTTAGAAGCAGTATCTTTACCAGCATGTCCAAAAGCACCAGCTATCACAAACTTATCAATACCCTTTACCTTAGCATTTGCAATACATTGATGCCTTGTACTGTATAAAGTAGGTCGTTGATCTTCATTAGTTAAAACCTTGCCTCTAAGCTTAAAGTAATTGATATAACTTAAACGTAAACGCTCTTGCAGTATTTTAATAAAAGTCTGTTTTTCATCCCATCCAAAGGTATAGCCACTAGTTTTATTTAAACTAGATACCTTTCTCACATACCTATTTAGCAAGTTCCAATAAAGGTATATCTTTTCTTGATCTTCATGTTTAAGGTCATCAAGTATTAAATACCTTTTAAGTCCATTAGCCCGACCATGTGTAGCCTTGCCATTTTCCACAATCATGATCAGTTTTGGTCCTTTTACTGCACAACAGAATGAAACGGAAAACCACTCAACAGGACGCAATCCAACAACAAGATTGGCATCAACAAAAGCAACCATCATCCGATCAAACTCACTAACCCTGGTGTTACTCTCGTTCTTATGCTCGAATTCTCTTACCAAGTAGTTGTAAAACGTGCGTTCAAAGTACTTTGTTTTCAGCTCAGAAGTACGCTTAGGTTTGTCCTTATTAGCTGTATATTTTGTGTTAATGATTCTTAAATATAATTCTTCTAAAAAATATTCATCAAAACCAGCATCTATATCTTCATCATTAATAGAGCCATTATTTAGCTCATTAAGCTTTAGACCGATTCCATACACTAAATATGCACGATATGTTCTAAATGTAGATTCCGCGTAATAACCATTTTCAGATTTAGTTTTAAATTCAGAATATATGTTTTCATATAACATTTTTAAATCTAGCTCTGAACTATCTAAATGTTTATCAATTTTTTGCTTAAGCTCAATATCATATTTGGTCTTAGTAGAATACGGAAAATCTTCTATACGACTTGTGTATTCTTTTAATGTCTTTGGATAGCTATTAGGATTCTCAAAACTGCTCACCACTACCACCCTTTATCCACATGCAAAACATGAGCACATACTACAACGTTAAACACCTTTCTAAAAGTACTCGTTAAAACGTTTTTCACTTTAAGCAAAATGTTTTTCACTTTTAAGCCCAATAAATGCGAATGTCTTTTTTGACTCCTCTCTTGTTAGTACAGTGGAAAAATCAAAAAAATGAAGTTGAGAAATCATAAAAACACAGTGGTCCTTTTTTACAGTGAAGTGCTTGATATGCATAGTTTCAATAGTCTTTTGCCAGTTGCGATGCCTTAAATTTTTAGGGAAAAATACGACTCTAAGCCTATCATTATTGCAGTTTAATTGGTGTTTAAGGTGTCAAATCTTTATATTTAAGATGCACAGCACTAAACCATAAGATAGGTTTTTATAAGTAGCAGCTTTAATGTCTTTAAACTTTTAAATTAGGAATGGTATATACCAAGATGCATTTTTTCTTCAAACAGTTTTTATCAATTTATTTAATATTAAAGAAGCTGGCTTATAAATAAATTGCATTATCACCAATAATATTTTTAATATTAATTAAAAAAAGCATATTAACATCTTTATTAATATACTTCTATACTGTAAAATATAAATTACAGTATTAATAATATTTTAATTAAAAAAAGAATAAATGTACTTTGTTATTTTCTGTATAAATTATATTCTAAAAAAAGAACAAAAAAGAATAGAAAAGATAATAAAAAGAAAGAATAAGACTATAAAGGAATATAAAAGACGTCTAGCAAACTATAAGAGCTCATTTACTCTCTATAATTGATTGAAAAAAGTACGTTGTATTTCCATTTCAGATAGGTACTACTAAAAAAAAGCATTGTTTTGGACAGACAATGCACTTAAAAAGAGTATTTTTTACAGATTTGTCTTGTTTAGGCCAGGTACGACTGCCTGAAGAACGCCCTTAGATATACGTTAAAGCTTATAAATTAGGTTTAAGCGAGTGCCTAAAAGTCGGCTTTATACCTTTTAAGGGATTTTTTATAATTAATAAAGTGCATTTTAATAGTTTTTAGACTAAAATCATTTTGTCTTTATACCCACTTAATCCGGAGTAAAAATGAAGCACAATAAAAAGCTTTTAAGCGTTCTTGTAATTGGTTTAATGATGTCTGGGTGTGCTAGTCGTGATGTAACGCAATTAAACGTAGCAAGCCCTTTATCTATTATATCTGAAGCATCTCAAGAGGCTTTAATTGCACAACAGAACTTAAAGAACTCTTCTGCAATTCAAATGCAAACTGTTCAGAAGAAACAAGGTAGCATCAACCATGACCTTTTAAATATCGACTACATAGGCGATCCAATACCTTTAATTAAAAGTATTTCTAGCCAATACGGATACCGTTTTGTAGAAGCTGGTCCTACTCATGAGCTTCCAATTGTTAATTTTAATAAAAAGCGTCTTACTGGTGTAGAAGCTTTACGCGATGTTTCTGCATATTTAAATACTGCTTCGATAACTCTAGATCATCAAAATAAAAGTATTTTATTGACTTATAACTAATACCCTTTAAATCCTTTTATACATATCTGGAGTTTTTATGGACTACTCTAATAATGCTTCATTACAAGAGCTACTAAACCCATCTAACCAGTCTTCTTTAGAAGTTCATGTTAGTAATGTTGAACAGCAAGCTCGTTATGAAGCCATGCTTGAATTAGTTAAGCAAAAAGGTATTAAGTTAGGGATCAATACTTATTTAAGCAACGCTCGTGAGGTCATCAAAAGCCAAGAGCGTAACCTTGATACAATCTTTAACTTTAAACCTTACATGATCAAAGATGTTGTTGTTCCCCCGGTTATTATTGAATCAAAAGATGTAACTGAGACACCTAATGCCATGTCGTACAAGACGACTAAGCAGACTTATAAAATCTTGAAACAAGCTCGTTTCAGTACTCGTGCACCTGATTGGCGTCAGTACCTTGTTTTCCCTACACTTGATAGCAATGTTGATTACGTGACTTTCATTCCGAAAGAAATGTTACCAGCTAACGAACAAGAACGAAAAATATGGAAAGAGACTGCTGCTAAGTCTTATGAAATGGGTTTAGTTGAGGGCCGAAATATTGTTGAAGATGCAGTAGATCGTCTTAAACGAGATTATTTGGGGATGGTTACTTTCCATAAGTTTGTTTTAGAGGGCAAGTTATCAATGCCAGCAATTAGCAGTCAATCACTGGCTGTTTCTTCTACACAAGACACTATTGCTCTTGATATGAAATTGCTTCAAATCCAACAATTACCGCAGTTCAATTCAAATATTGAAACTTGGAAACCAATTCTCCAACCTGAACAAATTGCACCTAGCTATCAAATTCCAAAAATTAACCTTGTTAGCGAACCTTAAGTTCGCTAACTCAATTGGAAGTTTTAAATGCAAATGAAGGTTTCGACATTAAAAGCAAAATCTGCATTATTTGATGTTAACAAGATTAAAGGATCTGAAAATAAGATTCTGACAGCTACCAAAGACATTCGCAAAGACTACGATTCTAGCCGTGGTTTTGGTTTGGCTACATTAACAGCCATAACGACATACAAAGATCCGAAACAAGGGTTTAAAAGTCGCGATGAATTTGAAAGTCTTCTATATGAAGCATTAGCTCATGGTGCTTCAGATATTTTCATTAGTCCAGATCGCCCCATCACAATGATGAAAGACTTGGAGTTATATTCGTTAACACACCGTATTATCAATCGTGATGAAGCTCTACACATCCTAAGAACGATTGCTGATGAAAATGCCTACTTAGTCCTTATTAATAATAAGTTTATTAATAAGGCATATCGTATTCTGCAGAAAGACGCTTCAGGTAAGGAAACTCGTTATAACTTTCGTGTGAACGTATCTCGAACTTCGTATCGTGGATCTGGAGATTCTTTTCAGATAACGTTACGTACAATTTCTGGCATTCCCCCTCACTTTTCAAAAGTGGGTTTAGATGAAGATTTCATTAAAAGATCGCTACCTCACAATGGTTGCTACATCATTGGCGGAATCACTGGTTCTGGTAAAAGTACAACACTAGCTTCAAATATTCGCTATGTGTTGGAAAATAATACTCATATTCGTGGAAATATTTTGACTCACAACGAGCCTATCGAATAC
Organism: Acinetobacter sp. YH01010; assembly: GCF_013420775.1. Lineage (NCBI taxonomy): Bacteria > Pseudomonadati > Pseudomonadota > Gammaproteobacteria > Moraxellales > Moraxellaceae > Acinetobacter > Acinetobacter sp. YH01010. The sequence goes on from NZ_VOYF01000015.1 coordinate 26,825, forward strand.
GAGTATGACGCAATTGAAAGCACACACAGTATTGTTAGTCAAAGCGAAATCCCCAATAACTTCGAGACTTTTGCGGATGCAAATAGAGAGGCGATGCGTAGACGTCCTGCTGCAGTTGAAATCGGTGAATTGCGAGATAAAGAAACAATTTCTGCAGCTCTAGAACTTTCTTTAACTGGCCACCCTGTTTTTGCAACGGTTCACGCAACCACCGTAGACAAAATTATTCCACGTATGTTGAAGCGCTTTAAGCATGAAGAACATCTTCAGGCTGCAGCTGACATTATTGGTTCAGTTTATACATTGATTGCTCAACGTCTTGTTAAAGATGTGAACGGCAAGGTATTTGCTGTAAGGGAACACTTAATTTTATCACCTCAACTGAAAGAAGAATTGCTTTTAATTGATGATATTCATGCTCAACAGAAGTTTATTCGAGAGTTAATGATTAATTCTGATGGTTCAGATCCAAACATCAGTAAGAGTTTCAGGAAACAAGCTGACGATCTACTCAAAGCTGGTCGTTTGCATGAAGACTACTATTACAAACTGATTTATTAAGAGGCGAATATGGATGATCAATATGCACACTGGTCGCAATTTAGATTAAATCTAATCCTATGGGGCGGTTTAAACGGATATTTGTTTATACCTTTTCTAGCTGTTGTTATTAAGTTTTCCTTGTTCAAACTTATGCTTTTCATCGGCTTGATAGTAGCAACATTGGTTATTGAAAAAGTATTTAAATACAAATACAGCTATATCCCCTCTGCTCTTAGACGCTTAGTTTTTGGGGGCAATAAATACACTAGACGCGGTAGAAGACGTTACTCGTTGTAAATCTTGAAAAATTGAAAGGTAAACTTATGAAAAATACTCAAAATGAAAAACCAGCGATTGAAGAACGTTATATTGTTCTAGGTATTGATGATGGACATGGCGGTACAAAGCTTTATGCTGGTCTAGATCAAGATGGAAATGAAATCAAACTGACTATTCCTAGTATTGCTTATTCAGGAAAAGTCCTCACTGGCGAAGAGGATTCTACTGACTATTATGTGGTTAAAGTAAATGAAAACTTTTATACAGTTGGTAAGAAGATCAATAGTAGTGTTCCTCTGGATACCAGAACAGACGAATACCCGACATCTGAATATAACAAGGCACTAATACACCAGGCAATTAAGGCCTATATTGACCATATCGGAACATATGATGGTAGAGCGTTTGCAATCGCTACTTCACTTCCTGTTAGTCGCTATTACACACCTGAAAAAACCAAAAACATGCCACTTATTGATATGAAAACTAATTTTCTACTCAATGGTGATGTTTGCTTCAACTTAAAAGATCATAAAGCTGGTAAACCGCTTAATATCATTAAAAGACATATTGTTAAATGTGAAGCTCAAACAGCTTATTTTAATGAGATTATTGATGTACACGGAAACGGTTCAGAAGATAGTGATCTTTTAATAAGTTCTGAATGTGCTGTAATCGATATTGGCGGTAAAACCACTGATATTGTAGTCACATTAGATGGAGGAAACATGCTTGATGGCCATCGTTCTACATCACGTAACCTTGGTATTCTTACCATCTATGAACGAATCACTAGCTTAATTCTTGAATCTGGCTATAAAACAGTTAACGCTAACTGGCTAGATTTCGCACTAAAATCTGGAACTTATGGTATAGGATCTCAAGCCAAAGATATTACAGGTTTAATTCAGCAAGCTAAAAACGAATTCATGATCGAATTAAATAACTTTATCTCTAAACAGATCGGTGGAGGCGATGATTTAGCATTAGTATTATTTTGTGGAGGCGGTGCAGCTTTTCTTGAAAAAGAGATTAAAGAAAAGTACGACTTACCGAACGTAAGAATCGCTGAATCACCAGAGTACGCCAATGCTAAAGGTTTATATAAGTTAGCTAAATACATGTATAAAATGTACGCAGAAATCAAATGACAGATTCAAACTACATACAACTATCCTATCAATTAATTCACTTAACAAGAGAAGATCTTGATGTGATTAGTAATGTTAATAGAAATCTACCAGGTCTAGACTTAAACGCTTTTAGTTTAAGTCTGCTGTATTTAGGATTTATCTTTTGTACTGACAAGCAGAAGATTTTTCTAAATGCGCCAGTGCAAAATGAAATAGACGAGACGTTTGCACAGCCTGTACGAATGAAAATAGATAAAAATGCAAATCAAAAACTATTTAATTCAATTAAAAAACATCCTCAAGGAAAGCTTCGTAGAAATTACATAACTGCTGTTTTACATGCTGGTATAGCGGTTCTAATTGAGCTTTCATACCTTTATAAGTTGTATGAAGTTAATGAGGATATGGCAAGCCTATATTCTGTCAATTCTTTCCTATTAAGGTTTGGCTTAAGTACTTGTGTTGAAACATACACCAAGTTTAATACTGCTTACTATGTGTACGATATTGAATATCTTGAAAAAAAGTATCTTGATCATATATCCATACAAATACCAGAAAGTAGTAAGGAGCAAATTGAACAATCACCTAAAAAGCCCGTAACTAATTCTATCAAGAGCAAGGAGGTTCCTGTTCAAAAAGCAGTTAAGATAAAGGAAGCTAAACATACTGAACATAAAAACATTCAGGACCACTCCCCTACCGTTGAAACATCTCAAAATACCGAAACGTCCGAAATTAACAATGCTAAACCAAGTCAAAACGTATCTGAATCAAAACCAGTAACCAATCCAAGTAGTTCGGATTGGCTTAACCAGACTTTTAATCCAGATCTATTATAAAAAAAACCGGCAATGCCGGTTTTTTTCATTCAAAGTTTTGAAACTTCAATCATTCAAGCTCTTAAAAAACTCTTCAATTTTTCTAGCTTTCTCTTCTGTAATATCTGCATCCAAGGCTACTCGCAACTTAAGTACACTCTTACCTTTGGTACCACATTCAGAACTCATAGAACCAAATTTAACGCCCTTATCTGTCTTAAAATCGAATTTAATCTTACTCGGTTGTTCTTCAGTAGTAGCTTCTTCAGTTTTTTCAGGCTTAGTCGCCTTATTTGCTTTTTCTTCTTCACTCAAAATAGCTATAAATCCTTTATGACGCTTGCCCGTGGATTTAAATTCTTCAACGTATTTATCCCATTCTGGTCTTAACAAGTCGAAAATTGCTTTTTCAGTTTTAGTTTCTAAAGCTTTATTTATTGCGGTATTCACTTCTTGAGCAATATATCCAGAAATTAGCTCAGGATCTTCGTTCAAAGAGTCCAAAATGAACTCAGGTAAGTCTAGAATATATTTGAGACGGAAATACTTCGACTTATCAATCGCAAATTTTTCAGTAACAAATTCATAACTTTCAAAAGGATAACCAAACTCTTCACATAATTGCTTGATTTTTAATATGCTTTCAAAATCTGAAAGATTTTGTCTAGCAGTATTATCCAATAAAGCTGTTATAGCAGCTTTATCATCATTCATAGATGTTTTAACTAAAGCAGTAATTCTCTTGAGCTTTAAAATCTCTTTAATTGCTCTAAAACGTCTCTCACCAGCAATTAACTCGTAACGATTACCCTTCTGTCGAACTGTAATCGGGTTAATTTGTCCATTAGTTTCTATATCAGCAGCCAAAATTGGCAACTTCTCATATACACGTTTATTCATGATACGTGGTTGATAAGGTGATGGATCAATTAAATCAATGTCGATTGATTCTAAATGAGATCCGCTAACAATATTTTTTGTTTCTCGCTTAGCTAGTGGGTTAAGACTCCCCTCTTCTATGGTTGGAGTCGCTGTATTTTCTTTTACATCAGTAACTTGAGCATCACTCCCTGTTGCATTAGCAACAGATGTTTTTTTCATGCTTTTTACTTTATCTTTAAAGTTCATATCAGCACCTTATAATTTTTTGTATTCAGAAACCATTAGATCTACAAGTTGATTAATTGCTTGTTTTGCTGGTGTTTCTTTTCCAGCATCCAGATCAAATACGGAACACTTAACATATGATGCTTGACTAAAAACCGTAGCATTTGGAATACAGATTAATTCCTTATTTACCAGTTTTTCTTGCAATTTTGGTTGAGCATATTCATTGCGAATATCTTCAGCCAAGGTAAGATCCACTGTATTACGCTTGTTATAAAAGTTTAGTACTGGCGATAGAATTTTTAAATCTGGATTGCTTGTCTCTAAGTCATCCATAGAGTTAAGTATATCTTCCAAACCCTGAATACTGTATTCACCCTGTAATGGAATTAATAAACTGTTTGATGCTAACAAAGCATTAAAAGTTAGAGTTTCCATTCGCGGTGGACAATCTAACAAAATAAAGTCGAAATCCCCTTTTATCTTTCTTAATACACTTCTAATAATTTCATTAGGAACTGGACTAGAACGCTGAATATTGATTTCAACATCACGAATGTTATTAGCACAAGCAATCAAAGACACATTTTCAAAGTTGGTTTTATCTGGACCTTGTATAACATCGTGAATGTTAATTGTTTTATAGTTTTCAAAAATATCTTTTAGAGTGCCATCTATATCGTTAATATCTGGAACATTTGAAATATGTTTTGTTGCATTACGTTGGCTATCTAAGTCGATTACTAAAACCGTATAACCTAATTTTCCAAGCTTAGCAGCACAATTCACCGTAGATGTTGTTTTGCCCACACCACCTTTAAAGTGGATGCTTGTACAAATATAAGTTTTTCCTGAGTTCTTTTCCATTTTTCAATCACCTTTCAAGTAAAGTCAAACAATACAATATTTGAAAAATATTTAAAATACTTTTTCACTTTATTTTTAATATATTTCAACTTTTTCAATCTATATGCCTAACATGTGTCCATATCTTATGTGTTTTTCATTATCAGACTGATAACAGCTTTAGATTCCTTGGCGTGGATTTTTTCATTATCAGACTGATAACAGCTTTAGATCCCTTGGCGTGGTTTTTTACATTATCAGACTGATAACAGCTTTAGATTTTTAATCGTGGATTTTTTCATTATCAGACTGACAACAGCTTTCGATTTTTAATCGTGGATTTTTTCATTATCAGACTGATAACAGCTTTAGATCCCTTGGCGTGGATTTTTTCATTATCAGACTGATAACAGCTTTAGATCCCTTGGCGTGGTTTTTTTCATTATCAGACTGATAACAGCTTTAGATTCCTTGGCGTGGTTTTTTTCATTATCAGACTGATAACAGCTTTAGATCCCTTGGCGTGGATTTTTTCATTATCAGACTGATAACAGCTTTAGATCCCTTGGCGTGGATTTTTTCATTATCAGACTGATAACAGCTTTAGATCCCTTGGCGTGGTTTTTTTCATTATCAGACTGATAACAGCTTTAGATTCCTTGGCGTGGTTTTTTTCATTATCAGACTGATAACAGCTTTAGATCCCTTGGCGTGGTTTTTTTCATTATCAGACTGATAACAGCTTTAGATTCCTTGGCATGGTTTTTTTCATTATCAGACTGATAACAGCTTTAGATCCCTTGGCGTGGTTTTTTCATTATCAGGCTGATAACGGTTTTTCGATTCTAAATCGTTGATTTATTCATTATCAGACTGATAAAAATGGAGTTGCCAAGAAGAGGGGAGGGCTTACTACTACTTACAGTTAAATAAATGAGTAGACGTTGTGAAATGCACAACTGAAAATGATCTATATTAGCTGAGTAGGGGAGTGCCCTATTCAATAAAAAGACTACCAACAATATTTATAGAGAAATTTATTATATAGGCGGTTAATCCACTTAAATGTCTAGTAGGGGAGGGCTTCTTATTCATTCTTTTTAGTATTTGACCAAGAATACTGGCTTAGTGTTGAGATTGACCTGATTTAAGCTTTAAAAGGTATTAAATGCCACTTTAGTCAAGAGCTTAAAACCAGACTTAAAATCCTTAAAAGGTTTAAGGGGAATTAGATTAAAACCAATATTAACTATATAATACCCAACAATACACATATTAATAGGCTATAAAATGGCAGATCCAAAAGATAAGCTTGTACATGAGAATCATATTTATATATTTACTGTTGTTATGGTTTTAGTGGCTTTTTTGGCTGTATGGTTTGCTTATAAACCTCAAATTGTAGGGTTTTTAGTATACACAAAAGGCATTTTAATTATTCCTCTATGGTGGATACATAGCATATTCAAAGCTATCGGGCTTAACTACGTGCCTTTACTAAGTGAGTTGGTGTATTCAACAGAACACCTATGTAAACCAACAAACAATTGGCTTCCATTATTTTGTCAAAATAAGTTTAGCGAAGTCACTATTTTTCAAATTTCAAAAGCCAGTCAAGCATGGAATTTATTAATATTTTTGCTGGCAACACCTTGGATAAAGAAAGCTTATGACCGCTTCAACAGCGAGCATCCAGCACGGGGCTTTATCAAAAGCATGAACCTAGAAGAGTTCATAGAGGAACAAATTCCAAACCAAAGACACTTACAGGTTTTTGGTCCATTAGACTTGTCAAAATATGATACGAACAATGGTCATTTTAAAGCGCTAGATTCAACTTATGAGTTTGCAAATAGGCATGAGTTAATTACAGGAACTAAAGAGCGCCTTGTGAACATTACAATCAACGGAGTAACGAAAGAATATAATGATAAAAGTGAAACAGTACCTATCATAGATGAAGAGAAGTTTTTAAATGTCTTACGTGAACAACTAGGGGATCTTTGGATAACCCTTGATAATTCAAAAGAAACATCACCCGATGAATTATCGTATTTATCCGATGTTGATACAATTTTGCTAGCTTTGTATTTACCAGTAGCATGTGCAACCGATGAATCTATGGATGATGAAGAGTTCCGTAAAATCAAAAAAGATTCAACAACATTAATTAATTACTATTGGGATATTTGCACAAAAAATATACCTAACAACCCATTGTTTGCAATTGAAAATCAGTATGTTGAGGGCGATCGTAAGCTTGTAGGGTTTAATTTTGATTTCCTTAGAAAAAGAATTCACAAATACATTAAACATCCCGTTGCTACTAAGATTTTTAAAAACCATGCATATGTAAGAACTATTTTGTGTGAGGTTGTATTAACAGCAAGACAACTAGGTGTAATGCCACCAACAGATATACGCTGGTTAAAACTATACAATCGAACTGCATACGCATTCATACAGAATATTGGTAGACCGTCTTTGTTTAGTGAGGGTTTAGGTCCAATCTCGCATTATCTAATTGAGGTGAAATTAGGGAAGCCATTAGAAGAGCCAGACTTTAACATTGGCCTTGTTGGTTTTGAATACGAATTATTGAGTTTTGCCATGACTGAAGCTAGACAAAAAGCTGCTGAAGATGTGAACAGTATTATTCGAGTAGTAGAGTTTACGGACAAGGAATTAAACAACGGATCTTATAACTCTAAAAACAATGATAAAGATGATTTTAAGTATAGTGACGATCATGTTTTTGATATGGTGAGCGTAGAAATACCACAGGATGAAATACAAAAAAACAAGCAAAAAGGGTTTTAGTCTTAAACTTATAAGTTATAATTGACCGGTATTAAAACACCGGTCTTTTTTATTTAACTATTTTTTTAAAACCATATTTTAACTATACTGCTAAAACATGGCTTAAAAGGTAATACTCTAAAATGCTTTTAAATAATTTCACTAAAATAGTAGCAAGTTGCGCTATTAGTATTATTACAATCTCTACTTACGCTGCACCATCTCAGGACCTTACTTCTAAGATGCAAAAAATGGGCAAAGTAAAAGAAGTTAAACCCTTTAGTGGAGGTTTAACTTCTTGGATTCTTGAGGCACCTAATGGGAAAAATGCGGTGTTTTTTACAACATCCGATGAAAAAGTCATCTTACATGGTACAGCTTGGGATTCTGCTACTAAAAAAAATATATCTGAGCCTCTTAAATTAACTGCAAAAAAAATGAATACACCAGCACGACAACCAACAGCTTCCGTTGGGAATTTGGCCAGTGCATACAATCATCCAGTCTTTAAAGCTGTAAAAACGCTTTCAGGGTTTAAAGAGGGGAAAGCGAATGATAACAACACTGTTTACATCATTTACGATCCACGCTGTAAATATTGTCACGAAACATTCAACCTTTCTCGCTCATACGTTAAAAGCGGTGCAACTATTAAATGGATTCCAGCTTTAGTTCTAAACCAAAGTGAAAACGGAAAACAATTAGCAGCTGGAATTCTTCGTAAACCATCTGAAGATACTATTAATAAAACCTTTAATGGAACAGATGAAGAAATTAACTCAATTAAAGTGATTCCTACACCACAGGAACTTGCTGAGTTGGATAAACACTTAGGCGCTCTTCAATCTATCTTCTTCTATCACGAAGATATTGTTGCAATGCCAAAAGAAGATCGTGAACAGCGAGAAGCAATTCGTAGCGCTGGACAAAAGCCACAGCCACTAACTGCTGGTGTACCAGTTGCTATCTTTGTAAATAAAAAGACTGGAAAAGTTGAAGCTCGTAGAGGAACTTCAGAAACAGCCACTCTTGACTATATTTTCAAATAAGAGGGAATTGAGATGAACAAAACTCAATTGAAAGCTTTCCAATCGATTGTCGGAAACTTTTCACCTTATTTCTCTAAGATAAACAATGAGTCTATGTTTTTAGATTCTGACCTTTCTGGAGATACGGATAGAAATCGCCAGGTGAGCATCTTCAATATAGATGCAAAGGCCACGGATCTACTATTAACGATCAAAGGATTTGATCAGGTCGAGAATAATTTGTTTAGAGGACAAGTTTTCTTAAAGTCTGACGAAAACACAGAAATTCTTATAAGTGAGCCATGCTATTACTTAAACAAAAGCAAGGTTCGTTTCAGTACATATGAACTTCAGAGCTACATAAAGGAAGTTTGGCATCAAGCTCTAAATGAATATAAGGCTGATGTTACAGACAGCCCTATACGTTCTAATGAAGAAAAATACAGCTTATCTTTAGCAGATAGATTCTCTAGTTTTAAAACGTCTTGGCCAGCTATGGGCATTGTAGCTGCAGTAGTTGTTTTTGCTGGAGGCGGTTACTTTTTAGGTTCAGGTACTAATGAGAAAAATGCATCTTCAGAAACAAGTTCGCAACAACTAAGCACATCTGATAACCCTGAACTTGACGGTAAAGCCTTGGCTCTTAAAAACATGGGGTTAGATCCTAACTCAATGGCTTTTGATAACTCATGCTTTCAAGAAAAATAAGGTGAAATATCTATGAGAGCTAGACGAATAGAAAACCTTGAAGCATTACAGCTAAAGGCCTCAGAAATAGCACAAATAACCGTTAAAGAGTTGGAAGCACGACACTATTTAGTTTGGTGGTTGAGCTCATATGACCGAAACATGAAACGTGGCTATAACAATGAAACCATTTGCTTAAGCACCTATCAGGTGAATGAGTTTTGTTTTTCATATGCAATCACAAGCGAAGTTGAAAAGTTTTATTTACTAATACAACCCGAAAATTGGTTTTTAAATGATTTAACTTTCGAGTCTGCTTCTATAGATGAAAAAGGCTTAGTTTTAAATTTAGCTGAAGTAAATGATCAGTTATTCAAGCTGTATATATCGCGAATGCAAATCAGATTTAATCTTGATGAAATTCATGCTGAACGTTTAACACACGCAAAGAAATATGCAAAAGAACTGGTCTTTATTCAATACAACCCACAGAAAAATCAGGTCATGAATGTAGGTGTTTCTATCAATTTAGAAAACAACACAATCACTCGAAAATCATCAAATCAAACGGCAAAAAATAAGCGCTTGAAAGGGGCATTCTAATGAAGAAATCAAACTATTTTAAGGTAATTGGTGCAATAGCAGTTTCAACAGTTGTTTCACTTGCTTATGCTGGCTTTACTGAAATTAATAGTTCTGGAGACATTGTATCTAAAGACAGTGCAAATGCTTTACGCACCAGTTTTTCAACACCAAATCAAAATATACCAGCGCCATTACGCACATATTCACTATGGGATAAGATCTCAGAGACAACCAAATATAATGGCACAGTACAACCAAAGCCAACACCTGTTGCAATTGAGAGTACATCTTCTCAAGCACAAAATATTCAAAGCAAGAGCAATATTAATGTGGCTAACATAGAGAGCCAACAGGAAATCAAAAGATTACAGGCAGCACTAAAAGAGAAAGAAACTGAGAATAACAAGCTCAAATATTCAAACCTTGAGATGCAAGTGCAAGTAGTTGAACTAAAAAGCGATATAAACGAACTGAAGCAACAAGTTAACTTTTTAGCAAGCCAGATGCAAATTGTTGAAAGCGATGTGCTTGTAATGAAAAACAAAAAACCAAGTTCTTTTTTAGCACGAAATTAAGCAATGGTTGTGAAGAAAATTACTCAAAAACCTACCAGTGAACAGCAACGAGCAATTGATAAAGCAACACGACTAAAAACCAGTTTTAAATTGATTGCTTTTGCTGGTACTGGTAAGACTACGACATTGATCCATTGTAGTAGTGCTTTGCAACAACTAGGTAAGCTTGGACTATATCTATCATTTAATAAAAAGATGGCAGATGAAGCTAATCAAAAATTCGCTGAATATGGGCTGAATTCAGTCACATGTTCTACATTCCATTCTCTAGCTTACAGAAATATACCTGGTTGGCTGAAAAATAAGATTAACAAACCTACGTTACTTCCTAAAGATATTGTTCAAAAGTTTAAGCTTGAAAACATTCGATTTCAGTACAACGGGAAAAACCGACAACTCACCGATCTAACATTAGCGCTGATTATCCTTAATACATTACGTTATTTTTGTATGACAGTGGATCAGACTGTTACCAATGATCATGCTTACATAGCTTTAAAAGAACAAACATCAATTAAGCGCAATGACGTTCTTGAAGATAAAATCACTTCAATTGCGAAAATGATCTGGAATGATGTAGTTGATCCAAACGGTGATTATGGTATTACACACGATTACTATCTCAAGTGGTGGGTACTGCAAAAACCACAACTTGATTTTGATTACGTGATGGTAGATGAAAGCCAAGATAGTGACCAATTAATACTAGACGTACTCAAACGTCAAAAAGCAAAAGTTATTTTTGTTGGAGATCCATACCAAAGCATATATGGCTTTAGGGGTGCGAAAGATATTTTACAGAACCTAGATCTTGAAGCATTGTACTTAGAACAGTCGTTTCGGTTTGGTAATGCAGTTGCAGATATAGCTAATCTACTTCTCAATAAACTTTTTGGTGAAACCAGACAGTTAAAAGGTTTACCAAGTAAAACGTCAAAAGTTACCACTTTCAGTACATCAAGTTATGCACCATCTTCATTGAACGCGATTATTTGTAGAACAAATGCTACGGCTTTTGAATACTTTTTTAAGTTTCATGGCTACCTTAATGGCGAAAAGAAAATACGTCTTGAGGTTGATGGAAAGCGCAGTAAAGATATTTTCAGTGGGATTTTTCAACTGAGAGCAAATAAACGGCCAACGTGTAAAGAGCTTCAAAACTTTTCTTCCTACCAAGAGCTTGTGGACCATATACAAGTGTTTGGAGAAGTGGAGGGGGCAACTACAGAATTAAAAACCTTTCTGAATCTAACAAACCAATACTCATGGCAAGTGATTGAGTGGGCGTTAGAAAATAGTATGGCTGATGATGAAACTGACCCAAAAAACACTTTGGTCATTAGCACATCACACAAGAGTAAAGGTTTAGAGTGGGATAATGTCCTAATCGCAAAAGGCTTTAACTATAAAATTCTCGATAAAAAGCTAATGATTTCTGCAGATGAAAAACGGCTGTTGTATGTGACCGTAACACGAGCCAAAAACATATTATTTACAGATGGCATTAATGATTTATTGGAACACTTAAATTCAAAAAATACGGAGATTTCAAATGCCTAATCAAGTTGAAGTTCTGCAAAATAGAGTGTTTCAGGCATGTCACAATGCTAGTTATATTCGCGGAGAGTTTCATCACGAACCGTATATCATGGAGCTTGTTAAGAAAAAGGGCTCACAGGTCGCAGATATAATCACACCACTTCTTGAAATGTTTCATCTAATTGAAAAGGAAACAAAGTCAATCTTTAGTTTCACGGAAGATTTTAATTTCAAGCAACGCCATTTTGAACCAGGTGTTTATCTCAAAACTAAAGAGATATTAAATGGTGTAGAAACGTTCGATGGCCTGGCTATCGTTGATATTCCTTCAGGATCTTTTAGAAGCATTGTCATAGATTCAGGCGGTGGAATTGCTTCAAGTAAACATACAATTGAGCAGTTTAAGGAATTAAAGGGGAGATATTTAATTCCATTTTATTTTGATGGAATATATGTGCACCCTCACTGTTATACATATTTTTTCATCGAAAATGATATTAAGAGGGTGATGCCCCTTGAGGCTTATGATTCAAGCAAAGTAGGAAATGAGCAAAACATGGGCTTGCATTGGGTAGAAGAAGCAATTGAATACGGTAATCTTCACTTTGGGTTTGAAGTTGAAACACCAGATACCGAAACAATTATAGAAAAAGTCTAAAACCAAACGACAAAAAAGGGCATCTTATAGATGCCCTTTTTATGTTTTGAAATTAATAAGAAAGGTCGATTGCCACTTGTGCTAAAGATGTAAAAGCAGAGGATTCACACATAAAAGATTGACGAATAAAAAACGATGGATTGTATGAGCTCACCATAGTTTGACTATCACAGTTTTGGCTAAATTTAATATGTTGTGTATTGATTGCTTGCCAAGCTGCAGCATTCTTTTGACTTTCCGCACGAACGTCTTTGATGAAACGTGTTAATGATTGGTTGTATGGTGTATTGCACTTAAGTTCTGGTGAACCGTACTCAGAATCACGCGCTTCATTATAATTAAACACGCATTTTTGATACTCAGCTTGTACCTTGTTATAAGCTTGAATAGCTTCAGCTTTGGTCTTATAACCAGCGTTGGCAGATGACGTAATAATGGTAGCAGCACATAACAAAGCTAAACTTAAAAACTTTTTCATAACCTGATCCTTTATTACTTCATTAATGCCGGAATAAACATTGCCCAACCTAATTTATTGGTCGCTTTACATTGCATGCTTAGTGTTTTGTACTTTGCAGTCTGGCCAGCGTATAACTGATCGCAGTTAGCAAGTAACTGAGTAAAGTTTCGATTGTGATCAGCTAGAACACGCGGAGCTTCTTCATTATTAATATATTTAGAAGCAAGGCTACCAAGCTGACTTGCGCGGTTATAAACATTTGTATAGCAATTTAGGTGTTTTGCATCAAATGGATCGTTAGAAACCGCAGCACATTTAACGTTTACTAAGCGCAGTTTTTCAAGTTCAGCACGAATAGAGTCTGAGCTAGTATTAGCACTAGCATTAAAAGATGCACATGCTAAAAGGCTAAAACCCAATAAAGACAAAAATCTGTTTTTCATAATATTTCCTTTAATTGCTCTATTAAGGGTATTCAGAATAGTAAGGGCATAAACGCATAACAATACCTTCAAATGTAACGGCTTCAGCTAAAGTCACAACACCATCTCGAGGGTTTCTATCGAGGTTTCTGTTCGCATTATATTCACGACTAGGGCTTTTATATGGTCCACCTAAAACTAGAGCATAAAACCCAGCTATTGTTTTATTATTATAGTCGCTTTTACGTTGTCGTGCTTTTACTGCAAGATATAAATCTAATAATTCGACTTGTTGTTGAGCACTCAGTGTAGTGATTTGCTTAGGGTTTGATTTAATTGAAGCTGGTATTCCTCTCGCTGTTAAATCTGAAGCATTAATATCTGTTATACCAATTTTAGTCCATTGACTTAAACCATATGCACCAGCGTTGTTGTCAATTTTAAGATTAAAACCGGCAGATTCAAAACCAAGAATAGCTGCAACGTCATTAGGGTTATAACCATGTTTTAAAGAAACACGTTTAATACCATCTTTAACCGCACCAAAAGCACCTGGTATACCCCAACCACATTTACGATCTGGAGTACCTTGTCCACCTTTTAAGATTTGTGCATCTGAATAAACTTGCCCGTTTCCACCTTCCTCAAAAAGCTGTTTCATTTCAACTACTGCTACTTCAGGAATAACAGTTGGTTGTTCAGCTTTCGTATAAAGTTCATCTACACGGCCAGAATAGCGTTGAGTTTCTGACGCTGTATAAGCTGCCAAAAGAGCCTCTAAGCGTTCATTTTGTTTATGGATCTCTTTAGTCAAATAGTTTTGTGCATTGATAATGTTTAGCTTTTCAATCAAAAGCCCCATCATCGACATAGTTGCTAATTCATTAAACCATTTAGAGTTGCCATAACGTCCAGTACCAATGTTTTCAATTAATTCTGCTGGCGTAGAATTAAGTGCACCAATATCAAAACCCACATCATCAGCCGTACCACCAAAAATAGTTCTAGGCGGTGCATATTGAGCAACATCATTTGCATAAATGGTACCGCTTGCAGCTGCTTCAGGTGAGATAGTACCGTCAGCAATCATTTGAGCGACTTGCACTTGTGCAGATCCATAAGCATCCATCGAAACATCGCCACTAAATGCAAGTGCTGGAAGCTTTTTGCCTTGTTTTACTGCAATGCCATCTACCGATGAAGAAACGGGGAGGGTGATTCCTGTTGATGATGAATATAAGGCATTCCATTGAGTCCTAATGGTGTTACCCAAGTACGGTGTGTATTTGTTTTCTAATGCTTGTCCTTGTGGCGAGACACTAATCACAACGTCTTGAGGTAAATATGGCGTAGGATCTGTTAACTTATATTCAGAACTACCCACATATGGCGCAGATCCTTTAACGCGTTGCTGAAGTGCAATGGATGGATTTTTAAAAACTTGATCTAAGTTTTTATTCAGCCAAACATCTAGCCCACGTTTTGCCTTTACACCATATTCAATGTGCAAATGCACGGCACATGAACCACAGCCTTTATTTGACATGTGTGCGATGTTTTGACCAGCTTGAATACGTTGACCAGGGTAAGCGTTATATTTTTTTTGATACGATGGATCAGTATGGCGATACATGATTCGATCGCCAGTATCCATCTGCATAATTAGTGGGTTAGTGGTTGATTGGTTGCTTGCACCAGATGAACGTGTGTCATAAGAGACAATAGAACCTGAACCAATTGCTTTAAGTGTAAGGTCATTAGGATTCGCACGACTAATATCAATACCGTTATGACTACCAGCAGCGCCCCCTCGCAAACGAAATTCACCAAAACGACCAGCACTACGGCGCCCATCATTCGGCATGATCGAATATTTATGGAAAATCATTTTTTGAGCGTTGTTAGGAACTTTTGCCGTATTAGCATTTGTAGCGGTTACGTTTTCAGAAATAGGATCGGCGTTAGCGGTATAAATAAAAGCCGAACAAGTCACTAAAATTGCGACTTTAATGCCACAGCTCAAGGGCTTTAATTGAAATGAGGGTTTAAATTTCATAAGTGAATCGCCAGGCTTAAAGGAAGTTCTTAAAATAAATTAACTTCTTATTAAATGTCCCTAATAGCTAAGTGGACGGATTAAGTATATACGATTAAATACTTATTTTATACTTTAAAAAAAGTTTTTAGGTTTTGTTTTAAGATAGTATATACATATAGCGTTAATCTTATTGATAGGTTTAAGAATAAGGTTACATGGTTTTAATATTTTAATTTAATAAAAGTAGTGAGGTATCTAAATATGTTAAATCACGCACACGTTTTAAGCGCTACTTTCGACCAAGCGATTGACCGTGCTTCAATGGGATTAGACTTTTTAATCCAAAACAAAGTACACATGAAGAATGAAAATGCCTTGTTAGCTCACATTGAAATGCTAGAAAACAGAATCAAAGGTATTACAAATCAGTACAACGAATTGGTTACTGAAGCGAACGCACACATTGATGACGTTACAAGCAAGCACAATGAGCTGGCGAACAAGTACAACAATGTTTGCGCCCAAATGAAAGCAAAAGACATCGAGCTTAATAACAAGCAAATTGAGTTAGAAGAAGAGCGTATCAACAACTTTGACTTACTTGTGCAAAACCGTTCATATAACAATTTGAACCGTGCTTACAGTCATGCAGTTGGTCAGCTAGAGAAAGATCAACAGCAACTTGTTAATATCGGCGTTCGTAGATTTATTTTTAACTCTACAAACAAAAACAACATTCAGAAAATCAACTTTTAATTATGAATATTTTGATAAAAAAAATGGTGCTTATAAAGCACCATTTTTTATTGTCTAGATTTTAAGGTTTACCTTTAAACTTAGACAGAGTTGAACTTAAACCTGAACGCACACGATTAGTCATAGTGCTACGGCCAGAAATATTAGATTTCTTGGTTGCACTAGAACTAGCACCAAAACGTGCATTAGGAGTCGAACCAGTACCATACGTATAGCCAGTACCACTTGCAACATTCACACTACCGAAAGTAGAACCAGTCTTAGATGCTGATGCTTTAGCTACACCACGATTAAACGTAGAAGCTGTTTTTCCGTAAGCATTTGCACCATATAGACCACCACCAGTAGTAGGCGTATTATTTGTACCACTTACACTTGTAGCACCCATACCGAATGTAGATTGACCTTGGCTTGGGGTAGGTGATGTTGGTTTAGCACCAAGACCAGTTCTACCACCCGTACCACCAGTGACACCACTTGGAGTAATACCACCTGTACCACCAGTTGCAGCGCCAAAAGAAGCGGATCTAGCTGGCATGTTTACAGGGCTATATGCAGTCGTACTACCAGTACCGCCTAATGTATTACCACCTGTACCACCATTGCCACCACCACCACCTTTCGGATTATTTGGACCACCCTTACCAC
Organism: Acinetobacter sp. YH01010; assembly: GCF_013420775.1. NCBI lineage: Bacteria > Pseudomonadati > Pseudomonadota > Gammaproteobacteria > Moraxellales > Moraxellaceae > Acinetobacter > Acinetobacter sp. YH01010. Next base: position 43,749 of record NZ_VOYF01000015.1, read on the forward strand.
CATCAGGACGTCTACCAGGCGGTAAAGGACGGCGAGATGCTGGAGATGGACCAGACAACGTACTTGCAGCGCCACCAAACTTTTGAATAGCTTCTTTTGAGTTTGTTTCACCCCACTGACCGCCATTCAATCCAGAACCAATCCATTGTTGTACTTGGTCAGCAACACTAAATACCAACCCGTAAATCAGGTAGATCGCTGAAGTCATCAAGAATAGATATAAGAAGAACTTCCAGATAAACGTAATCAGCTCAGTAAAGATAACTGTAAACGTATTAGATGAATAAGCGATGCTCATTGCACCTTGGTAGCTAAAGAACATATCAGTAAGCGTAACAAGAGCTGGCCCGATAATAATTTCAGCCATCCAGAAACCAACAATGATAAATATTGGTCGCATGAACAACGTTAATACCGTGACATAACCTTGTGTTTGGCTACCGACAAAAGTACGCTCAGGGATCATGTGCATTAGCGCCCATAAAGGCAAACCACACACAGCGTATAGGATATGGATGATCCAACCTACACAAGCTAGACCAAAGAAGATCATTGGCATATATGGAATAACAACCGCCATCCACACACCAAGAATCGTCAAATACGTTACTAGCTGACCAAGGATAGGAGCAAAGATATTTTCAACGGCATATTCTAAAGCGTTGGTGCCTTCTTCAGTTACGCCCTTAAGCCCTGGTACCCATTGAACAAGAGCAGAACCAGAACGAGCAGTAAGCACGACTAATTTCATGCCGACAACAGTACCTTGAGCCACAGCTTTATAGACTAAGATTGCTTCACCAGTATCTTGAATATTACGGATAACATTCGTATTGCGGTGCAATGTAGTAGGGCTGATATTTGAGCTTGACGAATTATTATTTAATAATTCCGCATCGCCTTTTTCACCGACCAATACACCCATTACCAATGATTTAGTAATGTTTGTTGCCCAAGCAGAACCATATGCCGAAAACTTTTGATCGATGTTGGATACTTTGTTTGAGTCACCACCATCGGTAGACATTGATATTAAGTTGGTAGAGTCGGCAATATCGCCGTTTGCCACCCAATTATTGTTGGATGTAATGCTACCAACAGCATTATCCATTGCAACATAAACGGTGTTATAAATTGCTTCACCTTTTGAGTTGCTCATGATTGCTGAATTCAGTGTAGGAGGGCTGAACGTCCACAAAGGTTCAGTAATATACTTCTCAACAATAGCGCGATATTGACCTACTTTAATACGAGCTTCAGGCGTCATCATCCAACCGCGCTGATTTAGCGTATTAACAACAGTTTGAACCGCAGTATAGCCATTTTCAGAAGTCAGAACATTATTCGTTACGGTATGACTCTTATTCACATAATTATCAACTAGCGCATTGAAAGCATCCATAGCAGCTTTACTAATCGGGAATGTTCCTTCCTGTTCAGTGGCATTAGGGCTTACTTGATATGCGATATACCACTTTTCTAAATCGATAAAGAATTGACGATATAGATTGTTCTTTTCTTGTTGTAACTTAGCTTGAACATTTGCCAAAGCAACGTTGATCTTGTTTTGATCTGATTGGCGAAGTTTATAAACAGGAATGTCCATTAACTCAGCATTAACCGCAGCTGGATTAACAACGTTCATTGAAGCACCGCCACAGATCGGCTCTTTTTTGCCCCCAACTTCTAAACGGCTGTCAGCGTAAGCGAAGTTATAAGTAACAGATGTCCAGTTACTTGCAGTTTTAGCGGTTTTATCAATGTAGTTTTGCTTTTTCTCTACTGCAGTCATGCTAACACCAGGATTAGCATTCGCCCCATAAGCACCATCACTAAAATAGCGCCCGAATGCTGGCGGTAGAGTATAAAACTCTTGGTTTAGAACGTTAATACAATGCAACTGGCGAAGCATAACAGGCGCATTTTTCCTAAATCCAAAGATGTCACGCTGATGATCGTGCGTATCTGACAAACTAGCCGAAGCCATTAAGGATTCGCCTAACGTTCTATTATTAATTGTATTGGATACATTATTTGACCATAGCACCATACCTAGCACGACTACTTGAATGAAACAGTAGCCGGACGCCGTAGGTAAAAGTAAAATAATCGAATATAATATTCGGGAAAACATCGTAGTGACTTTTGAATCTTTCCCGAAAGCTTCACCGTCCTGGGCGCTTTTCAAAAGTGCTGTTAAACCAATACCGATCGCAAAAACCAAAACCAACGACATTGCCACACTAGCTACACCGCCTAATAATATATTAGTGAGTAAACCTGATGATGGTACTGTCGAGGCTGGTCCAGACGCATTGATAAACGCATTGATGAAGTCGTGTCCAAAGATAGATGAGAGAAGAGTAACGGCTTGGTCGCCATCACAATTCGGATTTGTCGATTGACAAAATAAACTCATAGCTAACTCACCGTTTTTCTTAATGCTTCTTATACATCGCTTACTTAAGACGACTAAAAGCAAAGTGTTATAAATTACAAGTTAGACGTTTAACTAAAAGGCTTAATACCTTTTAACCAAAGAATCATTAAAACCATTTTATTACAAATAACAATGGTTTTTAAATTAGCAATAATGTACCACAAAACTGTTATTGGTATATACAGAAAGTTTAAACATGACTTGCTAATTGTTTTAAAGATTTAGTTTAAATACAAGAGACTATTATGGATAAAGCAAAGTTTACATCTCACTTAATTTTACTGTCGGAAATTAAGAAATCTGTATCTAAAGATATGGGGAAAGATATAACTGTTTTAGAGTTATCCTACATACTCAACCAAAGCATAAATCCTTTAATGGCAATAACTTATAAAGAAAAACTAGATAAAATAAATACTTTTGAATTAGATCCTATTGAAGTTCTCAAAAAACGGAAGAACCTAAAAATATTAAAAGTATTAAACCTCATGCTTACGTTAAATCTAGACAAAACCATTAAAAAAGACGATATAGAAAGTTACAACGAGTATAAAGACAAGTTTTTAGAGAACATCGCAACAATAGGTTTAGACAGATTAGAGCAAGAAGCGTTAAAGGTACAAATTGAAAATTTATTGAAGTATAATTGGGTATCTTAATACATCTCTTAATTTTAAGATTCTGACTTTAATAAAGGGTTTAAGCCAAATGGAAAACATACAGAACGAAGAAGATATACTTCAAGACGCGACCAGAGCCGTTTTTAATTGTGGCACTAGTTTTAGTGAAGCTAAAGTAGTTTCCCTTACTGACGAGTTTAACCCACAACCTACACTACAAACACAACGAACCAACCTAAAATATATCTACGACAATAAACTACCGAATGAAATTGGACGTCAATTAGCGCAAGAACCAGAATACCAAGAAGAAACACGTTCATTACTTGTTGGTCACTTTAAAGAAATGGCTCTAGAAGATTTAATTGAGCAGCAAGATTACCAAAACCGCTACAAACAAACAGATCCAGAATTGGACCAAGACAATGAATCTGAAAACAATATGGATAATGAATACACATCACGCCCACCAGAGCCTAGACCTTGGTAAGCCTAACCATTAAAAAGAAAATGCCCGAATGATGGGCATTTTTTATATCTACGTAATATCTAGCTTCAAAAGTTCAGATGGATCTATGCGCTGACGGAATGAACATGCGAGTTCTTTTACAATTTGATTTTGATATTGTTTGCGGTCGAATGTGTCAAAAGCTGAAACCTCAATTTCAGGATCAGTGATTGCATTTAGAAGATCCTTGGTTGCATTGAGTGATGCTGTAGGACAAACATAGATAAGGTTAAGCACTGAAGTACGAAGCAAAATATCTAATAAGTGATATTTGGGCGGTTCCAGTTCCTTATCTACATTAGAAAAGTAGTTCACAAGATAAATGTCATTTGATAAATGCAGATTGATATTGTCAATGAGATCTTTGGTAACACCGTCAAGAATGCCATTCACCTTCAACAAAAGTTCAGTGTTTTCTATGTCTTTAATTTTTTGCGTATCGACACGTTCATTAAATAAGTTGTTTAGATTTCTCAAAAACTTTGGTTGTGGCGCCGTAGTTTCAAAATACATCTGATTTTTAATACGGTTCTTCATGTAAGTTTGGATCATCTTAGCTTCAGAAGAAAGAAACTCAATCTTAAACGTGTCGTATGACACTAGATCAATAAATACTTGCTGGCCAGCACCCGACTTAATATCAAACCAGTTCATAAAAATACTGGCTTTGAGTGATTTCAATTGTTTAAGAATAGCCGTCTTCTCAAAATCATTCATATTGAAGTAGCTACTTGAAAAAGTATCGAGATAAAACTTCCATTTATCTTGCACTATATTCCACGCTTGATTAATAGAAATGATTGGAGCATCTATAATTTCATCTTTGATGAATTTTGACAGCTCATATAATTCATTTAAACGTGCTTGGTAGTTGAAGTCTTGAGTAATCACATTCTTTTCTGATGTTGTGGACTCAGAATCCTCAAGATCCGCACCAACCAATAAATAAGCATCGGTTACTTTTGGTGTTTCCTTATTTGACGGTGCTGGTACTGGAGCACTAGAAAGTTCAGTGGAAAAAGTTTCATCATCTTCCGCTGGCGTATACGGCGGTGTAGTCTCTTCATTAGGAGAACGTGCGTCTGTACGTTCAGCAAAAAAGTAAAACAATTCTTCTTGCGGTGCAACTTTAAACGGCGTCACATTATTATTGATGATTGCTTTTACAATATGGTTTGCCAGTTTAAGCGTGTAGGATAGGGCATGTATATAAAGCTCTAATGTTGCAAAGTTACTGGTATCAACTTCATTAGCACCAAACCAAGATAGGTTACGCAGTTCAAGCCAGCTCGTGAAAGAAGCGTGAGAGCTATTAAAACTTAGATCTACGGTCTTGGACAAATAGATAAAAACGCAAAACAAAAACCTATTTTTGTACTCATACTTAAATACATCAGAATCGGTCCAGATCTTATTCTCAATGAGAGCAAGAATGTAATTTAAAAGCTCATGGTGTTTAATCGAATCGATTAAGTTGTCTGGTAATACTTTTAGTTTATTAAGGTGTGGTTTTACAGGTGCATCATTGGATGGTTTAAGGAAGTGGTAGAACAAGTTAAATGTTTGCGTATCATCTATATCAATTACAGGTTCATAATCATCTTCATCTACGTTATTTAGATCCTGTTGAATATCGACTATTTGCCCGGTGTGACCTTCTGAACGGTCAATCTGGCAGATACTAAAAAGAACAGGCAAAACCCCGACAATATTACGGTTGTCAATTGTTTGATAGTGGGTATCAAAAAATATCGTATCAGCTAAAAACGTACCTTTATGATAGTTGAGAAAGAAGAATAGTACGTTATTTAAAGAACGGTGATTTTCACCAGAAGAGGTGTTAGAAGTAGCGTTAAAGTCATCGAAAAAAACTAAATTTGTATCCATCTAAAAATACTTTAAACCACACCCTTAAACTATTACTAATAAGCATATAAGTTTTAAGAGAGGGTTTAAAGTTAATTTTAAATATATTTAATGGAGTTTAAGACATGGGGCTTTGTAAGCGCTCTACATTTGATGAAAGGTCAGAAACATCTTGCTCTAAAGTCATTGCCTGGTCTATCGCACGTTTCATTAAATATTCTTGATTAATTTCTTTAGGCTCTTTACGAGTAGCATTCTTTTGTTCTTCTTCTAATTTGAAACGTTCAAAAGCGAAAATAGAACGAATAATACATAAGCTATCTTCAAGTAGGTCTGAATGCACTTTAGGAAAAATTAGATCAGGATCTAAATCAGATGCGACTTGGTTAAACAGCATAAATTGATCGCGATGTTCGATAAGAAATTCATCATATGTACCGAACTCAGATTCGATCATATCTGGACAATTTGCGAGAGTAGAGACTTTCGTATCTTGTGATAACAGAATTGAATCACCTGATGGCGCAACTAAAGCATGAATAGGTTGTTCTGCAATAGGAGCCAACAACACTACAGTAAATGGGCGTGTTTGGTTTTTCATGGTTAGTCCTAATTAATATAAAAAAAGCTTTGGCCAAAAAGTCTATTTTGAAATTTTGGTAGGTTAATGGAATCGAATAGAAGGTCCGTCTCTTTAGTACACTTCTGATTAATTAGATAAATGATATTTTGAAGAAGTGCAATTAATTTAAATGGACTGTTGTATTCATTGAATATGGGTGCAGCAATGCAAAGAGTCTTTTTTCTATCGGTTGATAATGCCCATGGGTTCACCAGGGTAAAGCTCACCTTGGCATTATTATGTTCAATTGGTCGTGCATAAATATCAAGAACATCGGATAAAGTAGATACCTTTAATTCTTTTGAAATGTCAGTAAGAATCTCACTGACTTGAAGCGCTGTTTTATCATGAATATCGCTTATAGTGATGCAAACACCACTATTACTATTCATTAAATTTGCATAAAGAACTTCAATAACCATGGACTCGTCTTTGGATAAATCCTTTAAATTGGCATTGACTAAATCTATGATCCGATCTGATTTTTGTTCAAGTTTAATTTGAAGCAAAAGCGGTTCATTCTTTTTTGAAACAGGGAGTACTTTATAATCGCTAAGATTGTAATTTAACCGCTTCATTTCAGTAATCAGTGTTTCTTTGGCATTATCAAAAAGCTTCTGATCTCTCTTGGTTAAACCAATAACAAAATTTGTAGACATGAGTATATTCATGATCCACAAAGCAGTAGATAAGGATAAAACACTATCCTTAACAACTTCTGAATCTGAATCAGAAAACCCAGATATTTGCTTGATTTTGTCGGTTATCGAAATCATGTGAACCCTTGTTTAATTCGGCATTTTCATCTGAAACTTTGTCAAAAAGATTAGTTTGATTAAGTACGTCTTGGATATTTTTTTGTGGATCATCACTGAGTAAACATTGGAATAGGGCGCTAATTAAAGTAGCAAGTGATGTTCCATAGTCATTGGTACACTTGATTAACTGGCCAGCATCTAAGCAAATTGGTGTTTCATCATCATAAAGCAAGTGTAATTCTGGTGATTCAGCATAAACCAACTTTACATGAGTATCCGTGATGATTAACTCAACTTCTAAGTACTCATTATTTTCAACAAAATATTTAAAGCGCAACATCAATGCATCATCGCCACGTTCTATATATACAATTTGTCGATCGGTCGTATTGGTATGGCTGACGAATCTATTCTCTTTTGTGATCTGATCAATGTAGTTCAAAAAGATGGTTTTGAGTGACGCACTTAAAATACCTTTGGCAGCGAGTTCACTTTTCAAGTAAGGCAGAAAGTTTTCAAGATTTTCATGCAATGGTTTTTGCATTCGATCATCTCCAATGGGATTAATAAAAGGGCATACACATCAAATGTACAGCGACTCAGTTATGACTATTTCGTTACAACAGTTACTTAAAAGACTGCAGACTGTTTGACTTATAAAACTGATACTTTCGCCACACTTTTAATTCAGAAATATCTAACTTGTTTCTAAATCAATATGGCTTTATTTGATTATAAAGCCACATTGAAAGTTTAAATATTTAAAAATTATTTTTAGTATATACCTAAATCTAAGATTTAAAATGGATCTAACTTTTAACTGGCAAACTTTGTTGCTTTGGTTAAAAGGGTTAAGTCTTCATGGAATTGATTTTTTAAAAACCCATAGTTAAAAACGTAACTAATAAAGGTGAAAAACTCTAATTGGTTCGGTATTTTGTCTTCAAGAATACTGACCTCTAATTGCAATGTTCCTGTTGCACGTTTCTTAGAATGAAACTTAAGACCATCAAATGTTTGACCGTAATAAGTTGATATTTCCAAGAAAACTAAACGGAAAAAATAAGGGAAGATTTGAGAAACAACACGCTCAGGATCATCAATTTGAGTTAAACGTCTACCGTTGTGATATTTAAACTTAATACCATCAGCCATACTTTTTTCTACCAACAGGCGAATATAGGCATGACTACGAGTAATCATGCTTTTAAGTGGCGTTTTTGCTTCATGAATATTTTCGTATTGCATTTAGTTATCTCACATCTCAAGTCTTAATTGGTCAGCTTCATTTTCTTTTTCAATCGAAACTTCAGCAATAATTTTTTGGGTATTTTCGTTTTGCAGATCTTGATCAAATATTTCATTCACACAAGTTTCGACTAATTGTTCAGTCAAGTTTCTGCAGATCTCAAACTCTAAACCTTTAGGTTGTACGGTAGGGTAGCCGTCAATTAAAAATGAGTTTTTCATTTCATTTTCATTTGAAACTTTAGAGTACAAATAAGTCTCAAAATAACGAGCAAACATTTCGGTACTGGTCGCGTAATACGGCGTTGCACGATTTTCAGCACTGTCGATATTTAAACAGTCCTTTTTATAACGCGATAGATTGTCACTAAAACGAATATCACCTACGTTAACTTCAACGTCTTGCGACTTATCAAAGAAGTTTTGCATTTGAGTATGAGGATTTTTAACTCCCTCAGGCATGTACTTCTCTACCAGGTTATAGAACTTGTATTTAGATGACTCTATCAAGTATTCAGATAGGTTTTGCGATAGTGTTTTTAAATCCACATTCGCTGCGTTCGCAACACCTGTAATTTTTTCTTCCAAACCGGTTGTAGGTAAATGATGTTCTGGCTGGCGCATATCATTAAGTTTTTGCTGATAGCGCTCAAACGACTTAAAGCTTATAGCATTAATGTCAGTGTTAATTTTAGAGACAATGACATCCACCTTGTCTTGAACTGTACTGAAGAAAGATAGGTTTGTATCAGCTTTATATTCACGCTCATACTTCTTCAAGTACTCTTCAATTTTCTCAAACTGACGGCGAATGAGATCTTCATAGTGCTTTTGGTGCCAGTCAAAGAAGCTGTTTAAGGTTTTGCGCGTAGAATTAGGATAATTCTCTTTATTCTTAATCACTTCATCATGCATTGAATCAGCAACAGTGTGGTACGCCTTGATTGCAGTCTCAGCATTCTCATGAAGTACTTGACCGTAATTTTTCATTGGCTGAACTGGCTCATTCATCATCGCACGATGTACCTTTTCAAAAGCACGACCGGACTCAGTAACAGGGGAGTATCCAGCATCCAACATATTTGATAAGAAGTGTCGTGCACCTGGTATCTCAAAATTAGGGATGTCTTCATAATAGTCCTGAAGTACAGAACGATTCATTTGAGCGTGATTTTTATATACTTCCGCTTTTTCCAACATTCCCAAGTGTGCATCTAGCGCATGGCCATACTCATGAGCCAAACTTCCAGATCCGCTATCACGAGTTAAGTTAACCACGTTCTTAGACAGTTCAAAATGCGCTGCAGATCCTTTAATTCCGCGTGAAGCCAAAGCAACACCCAAGTTCAATAAACCATTGTTTGATTTAAAGCCCATGAGTTGTTTTAAGTCAGCCAATGAGTCATACACGGCATTAACCAACTGTTGAGCCACAGGACTAACTTTATTGCCTACTTCAACACCACGGATAGAAAAGTCATCTTTAAGCTTGAATGAATCCACATCGGCACCTTGGCGATGATCAGGACCAGTACGAGAGTAATTTAACAATCCGTAAATACTTGATTGGACTTTTTCAGTCACAAAGCCATTTTCAAGTTTTTTCACTTCACTGGTAAATGACGGCAAACGTGGTGCTTTAGGTGTATTCACAGCTTCAGTCGTTGCTTCTATAACTGGTGCAACAGGATCTTTAACATAAATAGGTGCAGATTCAGCTTTAACTAAACCACTTTCAATCGCACTTTTCAGAACGTATGGTTCAAGCACAGTTGAATATAAGCCAGTACGTTGCATGTTGCTGATCGCATCGCTCACATCTTTAGTGACTTTCGACTTACCGTAAAAATCAAAGATCTTACCTGTTGATAGAATCTCACTGAGTTCTTTATCAATCGTTTTTTCGATGATTTTCTCAAGCTGAACACTGATACCGCCTGTATGTTCTGGCATAATGTAGTACTCATTCAAATTGCTAAGCAATTCGAAGTAGTTTTTGTAGTTGTTCTTGGTACCTTTACTATAAAGCCCGATATAGTCTTTACGTTGGCGATCAGTCATACCAAGACTTTCAGCAGATAAGCTTTTATTGTTTCTTACCGCATGAATCAACTCTTCTTGAGTATCTACCATCAAATTTCTGATGTTAGAAACAACAGCCACATACGCACGTAATTCTGTCGCTCGTTGGCTATCAAGCATCAACGCATTTTTAGAGAATAACGGTTTAGTTGGGCAGTAGTCATACATTGCCTTTACGAATATTTTGTCATCAATACCGAGTGGCGTATTGGTGTACCAAGCTTGGAATTCTTTATTTGCAACGATTTTTGCTTTTCGATAGTCCGTAGCTGTTTGATCGGCTGATGTCGCTGAAATATATTCCAATGAAATGTATTCACCGTAGCGATCTTTATGTGCACCGCCAAACTTGGCACCTACATCACCTAAGTACATAGCAGGGGAGTCACTTGGCTCTACCTTTACATCAACAGGCACATATTTGTCTTTTGGTACCAATTGATCGATAAACGTGAAGTCAGTAAACACACGGTTTTGAAGTTGTAAGACATCTTCAACTGAGCGCATACTTTTAACAGGAAAAACGCACAGAGACTTGTAATCACCGTGAATATCGGACTTATCACCAAAAAGTTTAACCGATGCATATTCATTGTCGGTCGATGGCTTGATGGCCAAAAACAATTTGTGATTTTCAGTTTTGATATACGGCTTTATGTGTGCGGTTTGATCGTATAGAGCACCAAGCGTATTCGTAATCAAAGTTTGGAAATGCAAACTTGCTAACTGTTTATTCTCAAAGTCAGTTTTGTGTTTAATCTGAATTTCAGGCAAGTTAGATAGTGCTAATTGCTCTAAAGTGGTACCGAAATTAACCTTAGATTCGATAGCATTTAAGATTTCGTGACTAAACTGGTCTACATCATCAAAACCAGTAATCAATTGATACTGATAGTCATGAGACGGTATACGAAGAAGCACGGCAGTTAATTGAGGCTCATAGTCCGTATCAACCATAAACAATTGCGGTGTTTCATCTTGTTGAGATGATTTGTTTAGCAACTTGTATTGGTGAACTTTAGGGTTGGAACCTACAAAATGCTCAGCATAAGCCTGTTTAATCGTATCTTGTAATGCTTTGACATGCTCAAGCATGACGGCATTGACTTCATTTAAAGCGGTTAAGGTTTTATATTTTTCTGCAAACGCCTCATTCACGGCGATCTGCTCTAACATAAATCTAGGCTGAATATCCTCAAGTTCTGGATTACCTACACGGTTTAATACAACACTAAATTTGAGCTTATTAATGAACGGATCAGGTTCACCATTGATACCATTGCTAAAAAGTTCTTTAAGATCACTTTTCTGAAGTTTAGAGTTCACCAAATCAAACGGATGAACTTCTTCAAATGCCTGAACATCAAAAACTTTGGTTAAGTTTTTAGGCATGATTGCTGTCTGGCCATCTACATGAGCGATAACATAGGTGTACGCTGGAGAGATGTTGCTCAGAAGCTCAGTGACTTCATTCGGTTTTTTATCGTAGCTAAGATCCTCAAACTTTTCGTATGTTGCAGAATTAAGATTGCTGATGAAATCTAATTTAGAGTTGAAATTAGATGGATGATCAGAAATGTACTGGAACATCTTGTTTGGTAAAGACGTAAACACTTTATTGATTAAAGTTTGCTGACTATCTTTAGCTTTGAAGAAGTTGAGATCTGACTCGTAATATTTTTCAAAAGTGAACTTAGCTGGAGGCATAAACGTCATGCTGTTGCGTGAAGTCGATAACTTAAACAAAGCATTCGCAGACGTTTTAACCGCATCTCTATCATTAAAGCCAGTAGCCTTATGTATATTGGCATCTAGGGAAACTGAATGCCCAATAAACGGCGCATTTTTGTCTTTATGATTGTAGAGGCGTATATACTGAAGATCATTCTTTTGAAACACAGTTATAAACAAATCATGATCAGGGATCTTGATTGCGCCGTGGTGATCTTCATAGTGCTTTACAGCATTTTCTAGCTGAGTGTTAAAGTATTCAGATTCACTATTGAACTGTACGTTCTCTTCTTCAGCTGTTAGAGAAAAATATTTAACGTTATTCTGAAAAGCTACATTAGGTTTGAGAAGATCCTTAATCACCTCAAATTCTTTTTGTACTTCAACATCAAATTTGCCAAAAACTGTACGCTGATTAATATCAATCAGGTTCAGATAGTTGAATAGCTGAATGTTGTTGTAGTTGTGGTTCGGTAGGGCAGTTTTGTTTAACTGGAGCTTACCATCTTCTAACTGCATGCTTTGGACTTGCTTCAAGTCATCTGCAGTCAGCTCTACACCAAAGACTTTCTTAGTTTCTTGTTTGAGCTCTTTATCTTCACCAGCAATCACTAAGGCAGCTAGTTTTTGTGCCTTGTCATAATCGCCATCTTCTAGATATAGGGTTTTTTCAACAAAATACTTGGCAATGTTCGCATACGCTTGATTTGTTGCTTTGTAGCCATCGGTAGACAATGAAAAATGTTTGTTTTCATCAAATTCATTTGATTTAACGGTTTTAACTTTTAAATCGTCAATGTCACCCGTTGGTTTAATCTGAACATAGATTTCATCTGCAGCGAGATCCATGTTCGAGACAAATAAGGTCGAATTTTTAGAATAAAACTGACGTTCGATACTCGACAACAGATCCTTTGCATCTTTACGGTCTTCTTCCATGTCAGACTGCATATCTTCAGCAATCGACTTGATGTTTTCGCCACGGTCATCCTTTGTGATAAATGACCAGTCTTGTTGCGGATATTTGGCTGTTAATGCCTTTTGGAAGCTTTGAACTTCAACAAAGCGATTGAACTGACGGTCCAGACTAAACCCATCTGTATGTGATGAAGTTTTAGCAAGAATATCCTCAGGAACAGAATCAGATTTAGTCTTACGATTGAAGTTTTCACTTGCATTTGGCACCAATAAATTACGGAATAAAATCTCATTTACACCGTTCTTTAAGAATGACGCACTTTTAGTTTGTGATAGAGATTGTTTTAAAAATGCTTCATCAAAGTTTGATTCATCAAGAAGCCGAGTAAACTCTTCAAAATACGCTGAAGCTAATTTATCGTTATTAGCAAGATCAGCCGTGCACAGATCGCTTAACTCTAAACGCTGTACATCTTGCTCTAGCTCTAAAGGCGCAGAAAAATCACCAGCAACAAAATCATTGATATTTTGCTCAACATAATTGTTCGTGCGTGACATCAACATATCAACTGCAGTTTCATTATTCACAAATTCCTGAAGCTCAGGCGTGTTAATTGAAACCAATTGATTGTCGAATTGCTTAGATAGTAATTTGAACAGATCCGCTTTATGTTGATTGCTTTCTACTTCAGATTCAAAACCTACAAATTTGCCGTTTTCATCTTTAGCGTAGTAGAAGCTGTTTTTATTAAACAAAAAGGTATTTGTTGCAGACGTAATGCCAGATACCAAAGTTTCACTTTGCCATAAGACTTTTTTAACTTCATTGTACTGTTTTGAGATCTCAACATTGTGTGTGTCGATTTCGTCAGAGATCGCTTGAATATCATCTACGCTGAAGTTTTTTGTTTGTGTAGCTGAGCGCACGACATCTTGAATTTCAGCATATTTCTGATTTAGATAATCACTATATTGCTTCTCAATTTGTTGAGCTTGTTCAGTAGCCTTAGGAATGACATAGACATCCAAGATCTGTCTAATTTCAAGCATAGACGGCGCGAAATCACGCACCTTGTCATTGCCTCTTGCATCCAATAATTCTTCAGGAAACTTTAAGAGCTCTTTAAGTACGGCAACATCATCAATTTCTGGAGTAGGGAGGTCATTTGCAATGTTGAGTAGATCAGACTCAGTAATAGATGCCTTCTCAGTTGCCTCAAAATTAACATCAAGGTCATTCAAGATCTCGTTAACATTTGATTCATTGAGTTGTTCTTCTAGTTTACGCTGTTTGATTTCAGCAGATTGGTGATCATAGAGCGCATTAAACTTAGGAACGATGTTTACAGAGAATTCAGAGAACTCTTGGCTCAGATCGGCAAAGAAAACTTTACCTGTTGGCATCTGGCGTACCATTTGTTGTAAGACATCATGGCGAAGCATGGCAGCGTCATACACCATCTTATCTACAAGGCGTGTTTCAATACCTTGTTTAGACGCCATCCATGTGCCGTGTTCATCTTTATAAAAAGCTGGAATACCTTGTTTAGCTGATTCTAATAGCTTTGGATACGGCAATTGCTGTTGATTAAACACACGGTCTATCACAACAAGATCAGAAGCTAATTTTTGTACATAAGCATCAACATCTTTAAAGCTCATGTTAAACATTCTGTTGCCACGGCCATGCTCAATCAGCTGATTAAAAGTGGACTCGTATTCATGAGCAAAATGCACCAGGTTAATATTGTCATTTAACCCCAATGCTTCATACGGATCATGAGCAAAGATTTCAGGAATATGGCGCAAGTCATCAATAATCAGTAACGAACCATCTTTTTCGTAATTGACGGGTACTGCAAATGGAGACAACTTAATTTTGGCTAGATTATCTAGACTTTCGCCACTGGCCATCGCCGATTCTTCATCTAGATAGACTTTAGAGAAGATATTTTCATAGCCATAATCTTGAAGACGATTAAAAGGAATTTTTGAAGACTGAAATTGAGCCAAGTAGGATTTGTTCGATTCCTGAAGACTGGTTTTCAGCGTATCAAGGATATTAGATCCATTGTTTAGCTTACTGACATACACTTCAGGGAAAGCAGAAAGGCGTTCGGTCGCTGATGCGAAGTAACTTTTCCAGTTCGGAATGTTCTTCTTAAACGGTAGATTGGTGAGATAAATATCTTCTTGCTTAGTCGGTACTTTCATATCGTTGGTAAACGCTGGAAAGACCTTCTGAAGATCGTTTAGATCGATACCAGACTTTGCCGGGTTCTTATAGTAGTACGCATGAATACCATCATCATTTTGCACTTCATAAAAATGGGCATCCATTAACACTTGTTCAAATTGCTTAGAACTGTTTTGTTCAATAGATTTTTTGAATTGCTCAAATTCATTAACAACAAGCATCGCCGTTTTTGGGCGAAAATTGTTGGCTGGCGATACTACAAGACGCGCACCAAGACCAGTTAAATTAGGCCATTTAACTTCATTCACTTTATAGTCTCCTACTTGGTCACATAGCATGATCCAAGACTTTAAAACGACTCTTACGAGTACTTATATGTGCTTATATTAAACTAAAAAATTAACTTTGAGGGAGGGTTTAGGCGTTATTCTTTAAAATAGTATATACCGAGTAAATAGCACTGTTTAAATACCTATCATTTTTAATAAAACCATCTAAAACCGTGCACTATTCTTTCTTTTTTTATAAATAAAAATGCCACCGTATAGGTGACATCTTGCTTAAAGCTGATGGTTACATTTTAACAAATTCGTTTTTAGCGAGTTCGTCTGGTTGGGTGCCATCTTCTACACCTACAATAATTCCAGTACCACGAATAAAGTAGCCACTATTATTCGGATATTGGACCAAGGTAACATTATGCTCAAGGTTACTTTCTAAAAAGGTAGTGCCGTATCCCCAAAACTTATTTAATCCTTGCCATGGAGCATCCTTAATATAATTGTTTTGGGCATATTGAATGGTGTATTGACCAATTGGAAGAGATATATTGACAGTTTGCTTTTTGGGTACCTGAACAACGGCTCGTAACCTTTTAGTGGCCTTATCTCGAATGATAAACACAGTATCAACATTTTGAGATTCCATTGAAACAGGACCAAAATGTTGTGTGTTTTCCATACTGGAAACATTAATCACTTCTTTTTTAAATGGCATGGCTGCACTATTGGCTACCATTTTTTGATGTTCAGCATAGTCTTTTGCCATTTGTAGACCGTTTTCAGGTTCATTCGGTTGGCCTGGATTGGCTGACTCTACTGATTGAGCTTGTTTCGATATTGCCCGTGTAGCACTTTGAGCAAAGAGATCGACCAATCCGAAATGATTAGCCACAGATATAATTGCAACTGCTAGACCAAAACCAGCAAATTGCTTTGGAATTGCTATTGCCATAGTGCCCCCTGATTCCATTTATAAGATTTAAATAAAAAAAAGATGCCACCCACAGGGGATAGCATCCAAGATCTCAAAATTGCTTATAGTGCCAATTCAGGATCGCTATTCTTTTGTTTGCTTAATTCTGGATCTGCTTGTACTTCAATGTTGGTCATGAGCTTAGTCCAATATTCATCGTATTCAGCTTGTGACATCTCATTAATGACTTCATTCCATTTAACTAGGTTCTCATGTTGATCTGTACCCGGTTGGAAGAAGTGCATTGCATTTCTGACATACTGCTGATGATCAGCAAAACGCAGTTCAGCAATATTTTCCTGAATATAGTCCAGGCCTTTCACCGTAAATTCGCGAATCTCCTTCATGATTGCATCTTTTTCTATACCATGCGGTTGAGTTACAGAAGATGAACCACCTTCAGGACATGGGTAAACAAGCCAATCATTACGCAAGTTCATTTCTGCTAAGGTCACTTGTAAGTACTGCTCACCACTACGGGCAAACATTTCATGTGCGGTCGTCCAATACGGCTTCTTAGCACTTGTTAAGCCCTCTAATACCATCGCATTTTTGTAGAAATCAGTTTTTAGCTGAGATTGATTAGTTGATGTTAAGCGATCGTTCGTCTGTAAGCTTAAAGAAATTAACTTTAAGTGTTCATCTGACAATGGTTTAGGGCTGTTTTCTTTGATGAAGTCGAGTGCACATATCGCAAACTGACTACGCAACATTTGTCGATAATCACGGAATACAACTGATCTAAAGACTGTACTGTTCGCTGCACCAAGTACTTGCGCTGCAAAGACACGATCATGATCAATTTCAGAACGAGATTGCGAGATATATTTGTTGAGCTCAGTCCGTGGGATTGGATACTCATTTTCAGACAAGAACTTATGCAAGCCTTGGGCAACGTGCATATAACGTCTATGTTGTATGGCGTCCTTTTGGAAAAGTTCAGGATCTTCATGACGATTAGCGAAGTTAATCAATGAAGATAGTTCAGTATGCAACTTGCCACGTTCCGCAATAAACGTATTAATTTTCTCTTTTATGCTGTCTCTATCTGGCGTAAACAAATCAACAATGTCAGGTTGATCTACCAATGTTTTATCCAAAATCGTTTTGATGCTGGTTTCATAAAACTTGACTTGATTCTCAAGATTCGTGCGAAGTACTTCTATCGAGTCATCCTTTTTCATTGGCAAGTAATACATCGCTTGATTTACTTTGGCTGCAGCTTGCAACAAATCTTGGTTAATGTTGGCATACTTCTCAGACTTAATGTTATTCAATTCTGCAAAACGAGTTAGATAAGGCTGTACGTTTTCCATCATCATTTTTGGTTGATTGCGTGTCATCGCACTAAAAATGAGATGGTCATAGGCATGGAAAAATTCATGACCAAACGAGCCAAAACCTGAATTCTTGGTTAAGTTAATCACACGGTTAGATGGCTCGTAATGTGCCATCGCAGCGGAACGTCCACGCGAACCAAAAGCAACACCCAACATACCGTTAAAGCCAACAAATTTCGGATCTATATCAAGTGCCTTAGCAAGAGCGAAACAACCGTCATATGCGTTATTTAATGCGATTTGACGATCGCTCTGGTTCAAGTACTCGCCAAACTCTACGGCTTTAAATCCAAAGGTCGCTTGCAAGGTATGTGCTGTAACATCTTGGCCATTACGTGAAGCAATGTTTTCCGTCACAACCACATCACTGAGCTTGAATGCCTTACGCATAGTACGAGGCTTAGCATACTCTTTGAATAGGGCATCTAAGGTACTCGCCGTGTCATCTACAATGTTCGATACATTCTTTTCAGATAACGAGACTTCTTGAGTATCATCATTCTCTGCAGTTGCGTCTTTGGTTTTTTTAGCAGTTAACAGATCCATTACTTGTTCAGATAGACCAGCATCAGATCTGCTAAATAGCGTACTCGAATCTATAATGTTGCCACTTCTAAAAGTAACAGTCGCTTTTACTTTGTCTTGGAACGGTTTGGCATCAATCGCACTACGTATTTTTTTATAGATAGAGTAGGTGCCTTTAACTGGCGGTAACTCTTTCCGTAAATGATGAAGTGCTTCAGTGAGCGTTTTACGTGCTTCACTACTATCGGTTTTCGCCAATTCAGAACTAATAATCATGTCAGTGGCAGCATATTCAGCATAGCTTTCTACCAATGAAAATAATGACCGATCTAATGATTTAAACGCCGTGAACAGATCTTTGTCTTCATTCAAACGAACGTATAAATCACATGCATTAGGAATAAATTCACGAACTGTTTTTGCTTCCATTAAAGCATCACGCATACTTAAAACAGCGTCATAGTATCCAGCACCTACTTTTTTAAACTGTTCTTCAGTGGCATTTTCAAGCGGATAACGTGGCTGATCATTCGTCATCTTGCGTACAGCGTCAGTCAGCAAGTGAATGTAAATATCTCGACCAGCTTCTTTTGCTTGTAAAACCGATTCCTTTTTCCAAATTTTGTCACGCGTAATTAGGTTTTTGACTTGCAAAAGCGACATATCTTGAATCTGACTGAGCGATAAACGTGGACCATACAGATCCTTTTTCGCACCAGGCATTTTCATACCCGTATCTTCAATAAGTCCAACTTCAGAACGTGACTCAGTGGCTTTCGGTTTGGTTGTTTTTGGCTCTTTTGGTGCTTCAGCTTCAGGCTTACCCTCAGACTCAAACAGTGATGTTTGCTCTGGAGCAACTGGCTCAGTCGGCTCTACAACTTCTACCGTTGCTTCCTGTACTTCTGGTTCAGTAGGCTTTTGAACTTCAGGTTCAGTTACGATCGGTTCTTCAACCAATGGTTCTTGGGCAACTTCTACAACAGGTGCGCTTTGAACCATATGTTCAGGTTTATATACTTGATCGCGAGACTTAAATAATTCTGCTTTTTTGAATGATTTTGCAAAATCAGTAATTAAGAAGTTCTTAGAGTTCGGGTGCTTTGGCGTAGGAAGAATTTTATAGCCTTGATCAACAAATTGCTGATGTTCGGCATTATTCACAATGGCCAGTTTTAACGGAGATTGATCATCGGCAACTTTAATCGCGAGATCGAACCGGTCTTTAGATTCAAGTAGCTTTTCACCAAAGGTAAAATCAATTTTATTGACCAATGTTGAAATATTAACAGCCACAATCTCATTAAGGCCTTTAACATCAATATTTTCAAAACCGGGTGATAATGGCACCTTGATTGTCTGCAGTATGTTTTCACGTAACCCAAGATCATTTAATACTTGGTCCACAAGATGCGCTTTTATCCCGTTTAACTGGAAGTCTTTAAACAATCCACCACGCTCGTTGAATTTAGCAAACTGCTCAACATTATCAAAAACCCGTAATTGATCATGCTGTAAAACTGGTGTGTCTTTATCTATGACAGAAATCACTAAATCAGCACCGTCATTGGCCACAATAATTTTGGAGCCGTTTTCAAACGCTTGATCCATTTCTTTTTGATGGATGTAGTCGGTAAAGACGTTCATCAAATCAACATTGGTCATCACATCATTGCTTTTCACAAAATCGATTAGATCTTGTTTCGCCGTTGGATCGATGTATTGATTATCGGCATCACGCAAAGTTAATGCCTTGTAATCGTCCAACTCAGGGTTAAACAATACCTTTTCTTTAAGGTGTAGGTTTTCGATCGACTGGAAGATCTGATAGCGTTTTTCTAATGAGTCGATCAAGTACTGCATTTGCTCTTGCGTACTTAAAACTGAATCATTGCTAAGCGTCAAAGCTTTAAACAGCGCCTTATCGTCTGCAGCTAA
This sequence comes from Acinetobacter sp. YH01010, assembly GCF_013420775.1. Lineage (NCBI taxonomy): Bacteria > Pseudomonadati > Pseudomonadota > Gammaproteobacteria > Moraxellales > Moraxellaceae > Acinetobacter > Acinetobacter sp. YH01010. The sequence goes on from NZ_VOYF01000015.1 coordinate 63,796, forward strand.
GTCATTCAGACTTGATTTAACGATTAAGCGATCGGTAGACGGAATCTGTTCACCGCTGAAATATAAGTTAATCGCACCGTGCTTTTGTTCATCAGCTGGTGAAACCGTGAGATAAAAATTTATCTCAGGAAACTCAAACTCTTTGATACGTTCTGGATTGGTGATAATGCTTAAAAGAGATCCCGTTTTTGTCTCGAGAGATTTATTTTTTAGTGCCGTCCATTCTTCAATAGAACGATTTTCAAATGACTGCAGTAGGGCAGAATTGATTAAATCACGGTTGAGGTTAAATCCATTCTTGAGTGAGTCTGGAGTCGATTGTAATGCTTCAAGCACAAGCCCATGTTTAAAGAGATTGCCAAAGTCATTTTCACTGTTAACATCGGTCTTTTCAAGTGGCAAGAAACTTGATGCATGCTCATAGACATTCTTAACTTCAATATCAAGCTTTAAGCCTTTTTCATATTTCGGTACCGCTTCCTTGGTCAAAATACGATTAAGAATTACATTCTTAAGGTCATCATAGGTCAGCTTGTTTTTGCTGATCGGATTAGAGCTCAGGATATGTTCAAACGAAGAAGCACCATTAATCATAATGGTTTTTTGCTTTTGTAATGAACTAACCTTTTGACCTAGATCCATCGGCAGTAAGCGAATGAAGTTCTGATCAGATGCTATCGTACTGCTATACACCGCCAAAGAACGTGCGCTAACTTCAGGCTCAACCATCAAAGCGTTACCTTCAGCTAGGTAGGTTTTTACCGCTTCTTCAGTCAACGTGACGACATTTTCAATTTTCGAGTCTTTTGGCGCCGTGACTTCATTGTAGGTCGGTGTTAGATAACCTAGTGCCATCAAAATATGCTTGTGCTCATTATTAATAATGGCAGTAACCGCTTCAGATTTAGACTCTTCACCCACGGCATTTTGATAAAAGTCTTGTAGATAGCGCTTATACGCCATACTTACCGCGACCTTTTTATTTAAGGCAAAAAGCTGTTCTTGTGTATTTGAGTTGAAGTGGTCTTTATGTATCACCTTAGGCAGATAGTTTTGAAAGCTGTCTACCACATAGATTTCATCTTTTTCGAGTGTTTCTTTTAAAGACAAAACTTCATTGGTCGCAGCAAAAACAATCGCGTTGGCCAGTGCATTACCAGGATTCGTGCGTACACGTAATTCCTCATTTATCGCATGATTGAGTTGCGACCTAATATCAGGTAATCGGTTAAGGATAGGGGAGTCAGGATTGTTGCCAATATTGCTACTCAGCTCAGAAAGCACATGAGCCACATCGATACGCTTATTAAAACCCTTGTAGTTACCGTCCTGTTCTAACAGGTTATAGAATCGCTCTAAGCTTTCATCCGATAAATATTGTGATGCAATGCTATGGGCATCACCATCACCAAGCGCCGTAAATTGGCTATTAATACTATGCAGTTGTTGAAGAATACGAGGCATTTGCTGATGAAATGAAAAGTAGTTTTTACCTACATTTTCAGCACTGGTCGCAATCATGTCCTCAATACTGTTATCCAGCACTGATACAGCATTCGAGAACACCATATCGTTAAAATCTGGCATTGCAGATTCTTGAGATGGTGAATATCCCAAAATAGAATATTCAAACTTTTCGACTGCAGATAACTCTTGATCTTGTTCATCATAATAATGAACCACATCAAACTGGTTAACAGCTTCATTCCAAAGCCCGTTAGGTTCTTCACCTAGATCAACGTTGAAATGATAAATGTCAATGTCATTTGAGGTGTGAGTAGCTTCAAACTCGTTCGCCTCATCCAATAGACGTTGCATTTCATCTTGCAATTCATCATCGGTGACAACGCTTTGTAGGAAGTTATCCAGATCCGTGCCGTATTCTTCACGGTCTATCACTGAATCAAAAAAACTATCATAAAGATTGTTCAGACGCGTAGAAGCAATGTTTAACTGACTTAATGCCAATTCCATTTCATAAGCTTGATCGTCATAGGCTTGCTGATCCAAAACATACGCATTTTCAGTAGCAACAGCGACTTGAATCGCAACCGCTTTTTCAATACGCTCACTGATGGTATGTGTTGCTTTCGCTTCAACAATCGCTTGACGTTCTTCTTTGAGCTTTGCAATTTTTTGTAGGTATTCTTGCTTAATTTTTCGCATTAAAGCGAGTTTAGTCAAAGAGTCCTTAATGACTGGTTCTGGAATGTTCGGCTTAAACTTGGTGTGTCTAAAAAAGTGATCAATTCGATTGAACAAACGTTTTACTGGAACCTTAGGTTCAGGCGGTATGGTTTGCTTAATTTGATTGAGATCCAAGCTTTCTAAACTTGTACCGATGTCATCCAAACTTTCATAAATTAATTCACGATCAAAACTGCTATCACCAATTGAGTAGGGATCAAATGTTCTTAAATTATTAATATTATTTTGAACGCTTTGGATCAGGTCCTTAATCTTATCGGCAAGGTCGAATTCTTCTACATCTAAAGTTTGGTTGTTGTATTCCCAAACTTTCCAATCATTGTCCACCAGCTGTAACGCAGTTGTTTCTATACCAAATGGTGCCAATGCTGACGGGATGCTGTTTTCTTCGTATGAATACAAACAGTCATTGATTTTCGTGACTAAGGTTTGAAGCTTGATCAATCCTTGGTGATTAACGGCATGATCATCCGATCTAAGCGCATTCACAATTGGATCAATGCTCGTATTCAGCCCCTTATTCAGCTCTCGAATATCAATAAATTGCTTCGGTAAGCTGTTATACGCTGGCCATGCTGGATGTGAAGATATTTTATAATTGGTCAGCTCAGGAATTTGCGTAATATCTTTTAGGGCAAGTACTTCACCGCCTGAATTAACCGAAATCACTAGCTGTTTGCTTAGTTCAATAGGCTCTATCGTATCTTCTATGAGTCCAGCATTTAGCGCTGCTTCTTTATCAACATAATAACGAGTCAGTGTTTTATCTGCTTGGTACCCGTAATTGTCTAAATCAGCCAACGGCAATGGATCTACGGACTGCAGTAATGTCGGTAGCTTATTCCAGCCTAAATCTGCTTTATTGAATTGTTTAACCGCACCCATAATGGTTGTATTTGGGGCAAACGGTTTTTGCTGTTTTGCTTGGTAAAGCACAACGGACTTTTGATTATTGAGTTCAAATAGGGATTGCCACTGGTTTTTTTCAGCACTACTCATTGGGTTTTGCAGATATATATCTGACATATCCATTTCAATGAGGTCATTTTTAGAGTCGTAAGGAAAAACAGATTTTATGTCAGCAAGAGAGAGACTATCTTGCGAACTCTTATACATAAAACTAAGGTCGTTATTTTGCTCATTGGTGATATAAACAAACTTTCCAGTCTTTTTTAAACCTGTTAAGAAGCTGTTTAAGGATGTGTTCAACTTTTTCTCTAAAAGCTCAACATCTTTAATCTTAATAATGGCTGCTTGGTTTCTTAAATCAGTTTTAGGGGTTACTACAAGTTGAGCGCCAAAGCTACTCAGATCCAACCATTTCTTTTTAGTTGACATATAAACTCCATGGCAATATGTATAAGCATCTTTTAATTAAAATATCAAAGCACCATCGGTTACTTTTGAACGGTATATACTAAAGATTATAAGAGAATTTATATAAAGAAACTATCTAAAAGGGTTTTAAACAAAGAAAGGGATGGCTTAAAACCATCCCTTTTTTTTAAGTTTTTTTCATTATCAGCCTGATAATGAAAAAATCAGGCTATTTACTTGCCATTGTTTGTGAAAGTGCAATCCTACGAATGTTACCCGTAGACTTAGAACGATCAGTCACTTCAATTGAGCCGTCAGTTAATTTGCTTTCAGCAGAAACTAGCGCAGCCAATACCGCTTCTTTACGTTCATTTGACTTGTATTGTTGATATTGCAAGTTCAAGCGTTCAGTACTTTGAATTAAACCATCGACCATCAAACCACGTTCATCTTTAATCGCTTGTGATTTAGCAAAGTCTTTGTAATCTTGCCCTGAACCTAAATAACGAGAGACACTTTTTTCCAAGTGTTGCATCGGTGCAAGTTTGGTACTTGAATCATGACTATTGGTACCACCACCAGCAACAGGGGAGTATTGCGCTTGAATTGCTTTCAAAGAGGTAATTGCTGGAGAAGTTAAAGCATCTTTCGCCAGTTTAGCCATCACATAATCTTGACCAGCAGATGTTTTCGCAATTCTACCGTCAATTGGAGCATCAGGTAGACCAACCATGTTGTTGATCAATGCATTTTGAGCACGAGCCATCGCCGTGTCTGGCGCTGCAGTCGTGAATAAAGTTGAAGCTTGTAAACTTAGACCAGCATTTTCACCAGCAGCACCACATAGTCCAGACGCAGCCTGAGAAGTGGTACAAAACTCATTATGAGCTTGTAACATAGCTTCTTGTGCTTTGTGAGGGTTCATGTAGACACCAGGCGCAGCAACCACTTCAGAGCCAACTTTATTTAAAATTGAACTATCAGCAGATTTATTGTCTTGTTGAGCTTGTTCACGATCGCCTAAAACTTCACACGCTTTAAATGCTTGGCCATGTGCACCAAACTCAAATTGAGCTTTTTTCATTTGCTCACTTTGTTTAACAGCTTGGTACGCCGTTACAAGACTTTGTGCGTTTTTATGTGCGTTATCTGAAATACCTTGAGCAGATACAGCCTCTTGTTTCGTCAGGATCTTAATCGCTGCCGTCACATCATCTTGTTGCTTTTTAATGCCCAAAGATAAGTTTGTGTCCAACGCACGTAACGCAGCGCTTTCCACCGCATCAGCCTGTTGAATAAGCATATTCAAGGTATTTACTGCCATCGGGTTGCCCACGGAAGCACAGTAATAAGCAGATGCAGAACCGCTAATAATGGCGAGGGTTAAACCGAGTGCACTAATTTTTGAACGAGAGCCGTGCGCTTGTGGCGCTTTCATAACTTTACGTGATGTTCTTTTCGGAGTACGCATTATTTAGTCTCCTTAAAATTGAGGCATAGTTTGTGAAAGCTTAACTTTCACTGACTGGCCGTATTTCGTTTTCACATCATCTTTTATCGGCTGAGATTTCGCTAAAAGTAATGCAGACAATAAACCTTCTTCACGCAAACTTTGCTTGTAAGTTTGAAGATCTAAATAAACAGAAACGCCGTTAATGATATTGGCTTCTTTAAGTAGACCGCGTGGATCTTGCATCGCCATCGCCATTTGCCATTTTTTAGCTTCAGGACCACCGTAGTAACGTGCGATTGTTTGGTCGATCAAATCGTTGGCAGACACCATTTTGCCGTCAATATCTTTGAATGATTTTGTATTTTGCGCGTCAATAACCGCCAAGCTATACGCTGGCATAGCAAGTAAAGCTGTTTTTTGGTTGGTTGCTTGCAAATAATCTCGACCAGCTGGAGTACGTGCCGTTGCATTAGACAATGATTTATCTGGTGTACCTAAAATGTTTTCACGCACGTAATGTCTTGCAAGAGCTTCTTTTGAGCCAGGTGCAACAGACTTAAACAGTAGGGAAGCATTGGTATCGCCACCCGGTAATTTAGACAACGTACATTGACCAGCTTGTGCTTCAGCAACCGTACAGAATTCAGCTTTATGCACGTTTAGGCGTTGATTAATCACTTCCTGTTGAGAGCCAACTAATTTACCGCCGACTTGAGAAGTTTGAGTCGCCATATCAGCTGCTTGATCAATCACTTGACCAGATGCACTCGACATATTTGTATTTTCAGCCAAAACCTCACAAGACTTAAAGCCTTGACCAGTATTGGCGCCATAAGCAAATTGTGCTTTTTTCATGGTATCTGACTGTAAAAGCGCTTGAATACCAGAGGCAATAGTTTGGGTGTTTTTAGTTGTCGCATCGGTAATTTGGTTAGCAGCTTGCGCCTTTTGCTTCACCGCAACTTTAAGCGCTGCAACGATGTTTTCAGTCGAATCATCTAACTTTCTACGGGTACTTTGAGATACTTGTTGAATATCATTTGCTTGGTTGCTTGCATGCTTAGGAATCTGAGAAGACATCTCGCTCATAATCGTACCCAAACCAACCGTAGCCCATTCAGCAAAAACAGGACTACTAATCACCAAAGTTGCACCTAAAATGACAGGTACAAACTTTGATTTTCCTTTAGGCTGTCTTAAAGTATTTTTACGCTTTCTCATAGTCATTACTCAAAGAATTTGGCTGAAGCATTGGAGTTTGGTGTAGTGCGTTGCATCACATTATTAGCCACCGAATAGTTAGCCAGTGATGAAAGAGTACTTCCAGCCATGTATTTATTTTGAAAATCAACGCAAGTTGATGAAGAGCATTCCATCAATCCGACTGGAACAACGTTGTTAGATGCAATTGACGAGTAGTTCAATGCAACAGTCGCTTGCTGTTCAGAAAGTCGAGAACGAGAAAAAACAAAAGCAGTATCAATGTCGCCATACTGCAGACCATTTGGAATCAAATTACAGACACCCATTTTTGCTTCTTCTACGCCACACGAGGTCGCCAAGTGAAACGCATATGGTGAGGTTGCTTCATCTGTTGAATTTGAGAAAAGTTTCCCTGAAACATCTTGCATGTATTTAGAAACGTTAAAGTCTTTTAAGTTTCTATTGAGATCGGTTTGTTCACGTTCTTCAAGAGCCGTACAAAAAGCTGAATCAGGGAGGGCAGCATTCGTACCAGAATTTAAAATCGCTTTTTTGATCTCAATATTTTTATCGACACTTTGAATACCAGCAACGATCATTTCTGAATCACGCGTTTGGTTATCAACAATTTGATTTGCACTGACCGCTGTTTGTTGAGTAGATACACGCACAGCAGAACGTACCATCAATTGCTGAGCTTGTATTGCAAGCTCAGAAAGGATAGTGCCAAGACTAAAAGCATTGGTAAAAAGTGGTACGGATAATAGACCAACCGTTAAAGTACCCACCGCAATTGCTTTAACAGGTGAAAACTGATTAACAGTAATTCTTCTTTTACGCAGATTATTTCTATTTTTCATACCACCCCCAACTTAAGAGAAAAAGTCTTTAATTGATTGGGTGACAGAAGTAGATTCTGAACTTGAAGTTTTTGCGTTAGACGGTGTGCTAGTACTGGCTTTTTGATCAGTTGAATAAGAAACTGGACTAGTCGAGCTACTACCATTGATTGTATAAGTATCTCCACCCTCAAAAGCACCGCTAGGCATAACTAGACCAGGATCAAGTTTACCAAGTTGACCATTCACAGCAGTACCAAGCGCACCCGATACATCAGTATATTGACCAGCTTTGTTGATTTCACCTATAACATCATTCAATGGGCCAACAAGTTCAGTACTTGCAGTTTTCATTGCGTCACACGCTTTTTTAGTCGCGTAATCGACAACCATTTGTTGCGCTGCATTGATGATTGTATCAAGTGATGGAATAGTCACAGAAAGGTCAATGATTTTACCGATGTCAGCAAAACAGCCACCTTGACTAGCTGGACTGAACATTTTGTTAATATCGATTGGACGACCCCAAACCGTCATTTGTAGATCTAAGTTGTCTTTAACGACTTTACCGATCCCATCAGTTGCACATGATTCAATATTGGTTTGAATGTTTTGAGCAGCTGCTTGTTCACCTTTTTTAACCGCCATGAAGTTGTTTTCAGCAGCAGTAGAGTTGAATGACGAATTAGAACTGGTAGACGAATAATATCCGCTATTTGAATTCGACAAAGGCGTATCACCACCAGAGCTACTTGCAATGGTCGATGATGTTGCGATGTTTAAGTTACCCATGTTTTGAGTATTACTGGTAACAGAAGCAACGGAACTTTGTTGAACTGCAATAGCACTTGAACACCCAATAACGGTAGCAACAAAAATGCTTAAAGCACTTTTAGTTTTAAAAGCTGGCTTAACATTTTGTAGATTAGGGTTAGTCCTTAAAGTCTTGCCCCGAACTTGTTGTAGCCTTTTAGCTTTCTTGTGATTGTTACGCATATCTAGCCCTTTAAAAGAGTTATGATTAATGTTTTTTAGAAGCAAGTTCGCAAAGCACTACAACATCTTTTACTACAGCTTCACTACTTAAATATAAGGTAGCTATAAGGTGTTTTAACTCATATATCCTTTTAGCGAACTTATATATAGAATCATAATACCATTCTTCACCATATTGTAGTATATACTTCTCATTGGTTAAACATAGTTTTATGAATTCTTTTAAAATAGGACGCTTAAAAATAATAGCTGTCGTAATATATATAAACTGAGTACTAACCAAACACATTAAAGTATTAATTAGCTCTACTTCCTCTTTTAAGCATTCCTGTAAAACCGATGGCTTTAGGGTTTTAGAAAAACCTTCCTCAGTCACAATATCTTTTAAAAAACCTGAATCCGAGTACTTATTTTTCAGAAAATTACTTAATTCATGCACGTTCTTTAAGTAAATATTGATCTGATCTTTAGACGCAGTTTTGAAATGTTCCTCTACACGTTTTGGATCGTTTAACGTGATGTCGAGCATTTCAGATTCATTGTTTTTTTGATTTAAAAGCACAAAAGCGGTGAAGCTGGTAACTTTGCGTGTTTCGCCAAGATAGCCACTACTGCAAGCATTCAAAAAAACAAGGCAATGCTGTTCAGTAAGATACAAGCCGTATTCTTTTGGTGTACCTGGTTCAAAGAAATTGAGTGAACGCTTATCAAAATGAAAAGTGTTCTCTAAGGTCTGACAAAAGTAGTTAATAGAGTGTACAAAAGCTTCTGGTACAAAGGTTGTAGGCTCTTGAGACAATGCTATGTTTTGGCTTTCTATGCTCATTCCCACGATTTAGTCCTCTTTGAGAGGTAGGGCGTAATAGCCCATTTGACTTAAAACACGTAAAGGAATATCAAAGTTAAGACTTTGCGTTAGACCAGATTTAGGGTTAAAGGTTTTAGCTGAAGCTATAAACAAAGTTTGCTCATTAATAAACACTTGAATGCTATTCGTGACTTTTTGTTCATCAAGTATGACGCCACATACAATATCTAATTTCACATCAAACGTATAAGCATCCATTTGAACGTCTATTGATTCCCAATCGATCGTCATGAACAAGTTTTGGTTTTCAAATTCCAAATTACCTTCTTCAAGAGCTTTATGGATTAATCCCTTTTCTAATAATTCCAAGTAAAACGCATGTAAAGGCGTTGCATCTGCAAAACCATGAGGATTAAACGGCGTTCTTGTCGGTTCAGTGATTTTAGTTTGAATCATGTTTAACTCCATTAAAGGGTATTTAGATTCTATCTTAAAACACCCTAAATGTTTTTATTTAAAATTAATTAAAACCCATTGCTATAAGTTGAAGCGCTTTCTTTAGTTTTAACGTTTTCAAGATTGCTTTGCGTAATAGTATCTTTGTAATGCTGACTAAACGTATTTTTACCCGTTTCGTTTATGTTCTTAAGCTCATTTTTAATGACCTTAAGATAGTCTTGATATTTTGGTGACTGTTCTACATAAACTTCGGTCGCTGCAATTGAGAACATGTTCTTATCATTGGTTGCGATCGGAAATAGGGCAGTATAGGAAGCATCTTGCTTGAGCTGGTCTACAGTTGTTTGTTGCTCAATGATCTTCGCCTGATAGTCCAACAATGTTTTATTGATGTTTTCATGACTATGGATAACGAAATTCAACTGTCTGTCATTCGGACGTTCAAGGGTAAACGGCTGATCGATACCAGAAAGCTTATTACAGATCTCCATATTGTATCGGTAGGCTTCAAACGAGTCTGAAAAGTGATTAAAGTCTTTTCGGAGAGCATTATTGTTTTCTAAGTCTTGCTGAAAGTCTTGAAAGCATTGCAATACATATTCATCTTCATTTTTTTCAACGAATAATTGAGCGATGTTGGAGCACTGGTGCCGTTCGCAGAGATCCGCAAGCTTTTGAATGCTTTTAACCTCATTTTTCTTTTCTAAGATATTGCGTAAATGTAGCTGAGTTGCCCGATACTCTTGCATCAACATATTGTGATGCTCGACAAATAGCTCATAATCGCTTTTAAGGTACGGACTGGCACCTTCAATCTCACGCTCTACCTTTTCATGCTTAGAGTTGATTTGAACACGCTCACGCGTGGTATTCACTGTATTTTGACCAAAACCACCTAAGATTTTATCAAAAGTAATCATCGCATCGATGTCGCCAGTTACGTTTTTATAGAGATCCATGATTAACGCCCCAATGTTTGATCATTGTCATGATCGTTTCTACGTGCGACTTCTAAATCTATATGCTTATCAAGGTCACTCAAAAATTGAGATGTCGTATTTTTCTCAAGCTTTACTTGGTCTAAGTAGTTTTTAGTATTGAGATTCAAACCATCTTGGAGCGCTTCTAAGCGTAGGCCAGTTTTATCAAAATCAGCTTCAAGGATCTGATTCACTTCTTTGATTTTTTCCATGTCTTGCTGTTCTAGACGGTGTAACTTCACATCCTCATGAATCGCAGCGATATAGTGATCGGTTAAGATCTCTTGCTTTAAGTGCTGAAGCGCAATTTCCACGTTTCCTGTTTCGGCAATCACGGCGTTGAAGCTGTCAAAGATTTGACCTGTTTCAGCCGAGTTTCTAAATTCAACAATACGAGGCTCAACACTATTAAGGTTTACAAACTTGGCATCACCATACGCAGTAGGTAGTACTAGATGATCATCCATACATTCAAAAAGTTGCTTATATTCAGCATTCATAAGATTTGATGCTGCTTGAAGCTTTAAATCTTGTTGTAACGTGTCTAGGCGTTGGTTGAGATGTAGAAAGCTTTGAACATACATCTCGTTTTGAGAGTTTTCAGGCGCAACAACGGTTGAGGCCATACCTTTAACAACATTTTTCAGTTGCGTATTTTGAATCTGATCAGCAATTTGATTAAGCGCGTTAATGTGATCGGCTTTCACAAGGTTATTGTTTTTCAGTTGTTCAATAAATTGATTTTGTTCAATCACTTTTTCACTTTCCTTTTCGCTGAATAACGAATCTTTAATTTGTTGTTTCACCTGGTCCAAGTTAGAGAAGAGGTGAAGTACTTCTTGTTCATTGCTGTTATTGACTGCATTTAGCAATGTAACAAACACATCATGGCTGATTAGTTGTTGCTGATTATTTTCCGCATTCTGAAATTCAGCAATTTGACTACGGCTAATGACTTCAACACCAACATCATTGATATAGCTTGCGCCAATCGGGGAGAGTTGATTATCTGGAGCTTTTACGGCGTAGTACTCGCCTGATTTGCCATCATCTTTGGCGCATAGACCAATATATGTATTGCCATCTTGCGTAATGATTTTTGAACCGATGCTATTGAGTGCTGCAGAGGGTTGTAACGTACTCAAAGTTTGAATCAATTCTTTTTCGCGATTTTGATGAATTGCATTACTTACTGCCTGGTAAACTTCAGGATCTAAATAAGTCACCTGATTGGCAGATTCTTCATTGAGCGCCGTGACAGTATTCCACTCTAAAATATCTTTACGCGGTATCGTTGTAATACCGGCATTAATAATATCTTCCGTGGTAATTTGACGATCAAGGTTAGTAATGGCCACGGCGTTGTATTCGGGTGCAATTGATTTATGACCTTCCGAATCTGAAGTCAGTACCACGAATTGACCGTAATCCGTTTTCACCATGGCACCTACAACACTGAGCTTGCCTTCCAAAATCATTTTTGAAAGTTCAAGTTCACGTTCGGCAGATCTGGCATAAGTATTAGTCTGTTCTGCAGTATTGTTGATGGTATCGGCTTTGAGCTTGTCTAAATATTCACTTGAAAATTTACCAAGCGCATTTAACTCGTCTATCGGCTCGACAGACTCCAGCTCATACAGTGGAACGGTAGAGGATTCATTCACGATGTCTTTAAGATAAAGCACATCTTGTTCAGTGATATTTTCGAGATCTTCAATCACCGAAAGAGGCACAACGATCGCACGTTTATCCAGATTATCGGAAGCTATATCCAAAACAACCATATTGGTTTGGGTTGTTTCATCTTCATAAACCATACCGACAAACTGTTCAATTTCAGCATAAGAAACATTGTTGTGACGGTCTTTAAAGAATGCTTCTAAGTCAGAATCATGATCAACATAAATACTGTCATAAGGGTTCATTGGTTTACCGTCATTGTTTTGGTCTTGGCTTTGCGGTGCTGATTGAGTTGCCGACTGTTCTGCAGTATTGCCTTTAAACTTACCCAAAAGGTTTGAAAGTTTAGATTTGACTTTCTTTACTTGATCCGAAATTATTTGACCTGATTGATAGGCACGTTGAATAAACTGATCTTTGTATGAAGCTTTGGCTTCTTCAGTCATTTGTTCTGGATCTTGCCCTAATGGATATTCGGCACCAAGGAACATACGTGCTTGTTCTAAGTACTGAGAACAAATGGGTTCAAAAAAGCGACCTTCAAACTCATGGATCTTTTCAGACTTAATGCCTTCATGCAGTTCTTCAATTGAGAGAAACGTTACTTTGTCTTCAATCGCTTCTAAATAGAACGGCGTAATCGGGGTAGGTGCATCGCTACCTTCCACTTGAGGCGGTAAATCTGCTTCTTTAACTAGTTTGATAAATGGGGTAGAGGATTCAACACCTTCGACAGAATCCTTACCGACTACATCAATCACGATGTATTGTTCACCGTCAATGGCATAGACTTTACCGACATTTAGATCGAATTCTTCTAAGGTAACGCCGTCACGGTCTTTATTCAGTTGAGTGGTATATGGATCGTTTAAAAGAGGCAACATTTGCTCTTTAGAGATCGGTTTTAAAATATCGGCATTCTTACCAAGTTCAGTCAATTTTGATTTATCGGCTGTATTGGCAAGCTGTTCGGGTTGTTGTGCGTCTGGATGGTTACTTTTAACGGTAACATCAGGATTGATTGGTTTATCCCAAATGTTTTTCAGGTTATCAAGGCTTTTGTTCTTGTTGAACATGGCCATAATCGCTGCAATGATCAACTTGATTGTTTTCTTAACCAGTTCAATCATGACTGCAATCATTTTTGCACTGAGCGCAGCGAGTTCATCAGCGACCGTTCGTGGATGGCCGTGGCTATTTTCACGCGCTAAAGGAGGACGTTCGTTACCTTCCTCATTTCGCATATCCTTAAAGCTTTTAGAGGCAACGCTACTTGCAGCCAAACTTGCTTTGTCTTGTGGACCACCAGCAATGTTTAATGTGCTCTTTGGTGTACCTTTTGGTGCATTCGGATCAGCTGATTCAACATCTTCCTTTACTGTCTCTTTAGTCTTCTGATTTTCTTTATGTTCTTTCAAAAGTAGAGCAGCTTGTAACTGGTCGCTATGTTCACGGGTTTCTAATAACTGAATTACTTCCTTGGTTAACGTGTCCGTATTGAATTCAAGATAGTGAATCTCAAGTTGTTCAAGTCGAGCAGCTGTATGGTCGCTATTCACACGCCATTGATCCATGACGATAGATTTTGGCACTAAGCCAAGTTCTTCAGCTTCAATCCCACGAATTAAGCAAAAGTCACGCACTTGGCGCATCAATGCGTTAATTTGGTTTTTATCGGTTAATTCACCTGAAAAATAGGTATTCGGTGCACCCGTAACTTCGTTGTAGATCTGCTGTTTTGCTTCACGCACGACTTGGTTTTGGTTAATCAGGCCTTCAATCGCGAATTGACGATTACTCAGGAAGTTGAGGGCATTTTCTTTAGTTGCACCCTTCAGGCTTAAACCATAGTAGGGCTGAGTGATAAAAGATTTTGTCTCAAAGTTAAAGAGGGTTTTTTCAGCCACTTGAACGGCTTCAAATGGATTCTCTTCTTTGGAAAGGAGGAAATCAGGATCATTGTCTGATAGGTATAATTTAGAGTCTGCAGTTGTATAAACACGGTCTTCAACTGGCAATGAACTGTTATTTTCAGCAATATTGCCTAATCCTTGGTCCAGTGCGTTTTTAGTCTGGATTTTATTCAGAGCCGCAATAAACTTAAGATCATCATCATTCTGCAGATCAAGCCCGATGTCTGCAAAGAATTCTAATTGACTGGCTGGCTCTCTTTGCTCAAGTGCATCAAATACTTTACCAATCAGAACAGGATCAAGTTCAGCTAAATCATTGACAGTGACAGCGGAAAGATCAAACGTGTTTTCAGGAATGATGGACCGTTCATTCTCGTAATTCGGGTAACTACTACGCTCATAATCACCTTCGTCAAAAAACATCGGTTCATCATCGTTCAACCGAGTATCTTCAAGAGGGGGAGCGTAATCATAATCTGGGTGCCCAGGAGGTACAGAGTTACCGCCCATAGGCTGATCATATTGTTCATACTGATCATACTGATCATACTGATTATTTTGATACCCATCATCTTGCATGACTGGCGGTTCTTCCATTAATGGAGGTTCAGATAGGGGATCATTGGGATATGGTTCAGACTGGTATTGTTGCGATTGATCTTGTGCAACATTGTTTTGTTGTGGCGTAGGCTGGATGGATTGAAATTCCACGCCGTCCAAACTTAAATCATCCCACTGTTCCAGGCCCTCATTGAAAGTTAATGATTGGCCGTCTTGCAGTTGATCAAGTGTTTGCTCGTCAAAATTATCTTGTTTAGGGCTTTGGTCCATATTTGATCCTTATGACAGGTGGCCTTCCTGGTTTTAAGAGTCCTTTTTAGAATCTGTATCAACATTCCAAATAAAGTCTTCTTTAAAGTCAGAATTAAAACCAGTTGTGATGTCTAATTCACTGTCAAAATCCACTAAATCTGAGTTATTAGAAGATTCCTCTAAGGGATTAGAGTTGCACATAAAATACCTGTATTTGTTTTTTAAAACGTCAATGTGATCGTCACGGATATGATACATGGTATATACGAACTAGACCACACGTAATTGTTATTCACGTATGGTCTGGTATATACCTTTTAAGGGAGGGTTTTAGAAAGATAATTGCTGGATTTCTTGATCGTTATCTAAGGTTTTACCCTTAGGTAACTCAGCCTTATAAGCTGGCTCTTCTGGAGGATTAAGCATACGGTTAATTTCATTTAAAAAGTAATCATTACCATCAGGAAGCTTAGATTTTAAATCCAAAAAGGCAGCTTCAATTTTGGTTGTACTGTCCAGCTCGTCAACAAAGCGTTCAACATCCTTGAGATCAAGCGCAAATCTAAACTCATTACGGCCTGGCTCAGTAAAGTGGATGTTCAACGATTCATCTGTTTTACCGCCTTTAGGATCATGGAATACGTTGGTATTCGACATAAAGCGATTGAACTGTTTTGCAACAGATTTCACCGTCACATTAAAGCAGTCTGACCCGTTGTAGTAGAACTCAATACTTGCTTTCTTGTACGGGAAATTAACCTTAGTACCCACATAGTTATTGCGGTTGAAATCAATGTTTACAGGCAATTGATTAAAGAAGTTCGCAATCTCTTTAACTTGCTTAAACGTCACTTGGTTTTCAAGAGAGCTTTCAAACAAGTCAGTTGGTGTATTTGATGGCAATAATAACGCACGGTTACGCATACCATCAGCATCGGTAAATATAACGGTTGAATGTCGTAGATCTAGTGAGCTGACAATCTTATGTGCCTTGAACATATTGCCCGTTAAGGTAATCGCTTGTCGTGTGACATCACCAGACGGCGCTTTCTCAAAATAGGTACGCGTATAACGGGAATAATTGTTTTGTTCAGTAAATAAGTTCACCAAGGGTTGACGATCCTCAACATGACGTCTATTCACATCAGCATAAGAATAAAATTCAGGATTGAAGCGTTTTAGGATAATACGTCCTTTTTCACTCACTGGAGCTACCCAATCCAAGTCTTGCTTGGCATTTTGCATGGTGTAATTGATCAGTGGAACTTTAAACGACTTCTTATCACCAGGGTAAACCAAATCAAGCTTAACCGCATTCGGTGTGATTGCACCTACACGTAACGGCGGTAGGTCTAGACGTAGCAAAGCACCTGTTTTGTGATCTGGCGTCACTTCATCATCAAAAAGACTAGGTTTTGAGATAAGGAACAATAACCCATGCGCTGAATGACCTTCTTTTTCGTTCCTTTCCATAGAACGAGCCAAGAATTTTAGATCCTGAACAATTCGATACATGCGATCAAAGTTAGAGGTCAAAATAGGATCATTGGCAAGATAAACCGCTTCAGCTACTTTTTCAAAAGCATCTGCAGAGTGATCATCAGGTTTACGAAATTGAATATCATCAATGTGTTTTACATTGGCTTCAACAACACCGAAATGATCAAATACTTCGTGTCGATAATCACGAATCACTTCACCACGCATTTGCCCATTTTTGAAAAATAACTTTTGCTTAGCAAAGCCTTCATATTTTTGGTACATCAATGCCTCAAAGTTATAGGCATAGTGTAGTAGTCCGTGTACCGTTTCATTGATGTTTTCATTGATACGTTTAAATTGACGCACCAGATAATCATCACTTTCTTTGAACATGAGTTTTAGATTGTCAGCACGTAATGGCTCAACATGTTCAATGTATTGCAGACCTTCAAAACGCACAGGTAGATCAAAGGTATTGATCTTGGCTGCTTCTGTTTCTGAAGTCACGGTAAAGAAGTTGTCCTTCACTTCAAACTCACGGACTTTTTTAGCTTTCCAGTCTAAAAAGTTGGTCTTGAGAGGGTTACGACCCAACAAGTCTAATTCACGGATCTTATCGTTATAGTCAACAACCAAGTCTTGATAAACCTGTTCTTGCTGACTAATCGGCATCAAAATCAGTTTAGATAGCAACTGGTTCACATGATAGTTTTGCGCCGTGCGATATGATGGTCCTTTTTCATCATCCGAAATATCAATATCAAGTGTGTTCGCCAAGTTTACGTTATTTTTTAAATAGTCCAACGCTACCCGGTTGCCAATGTAGTTGAGCATGTCAGGATAATCGTTTTCGTTAAACTTGGTTTCTGAGTTGGCAGAGACGTTCGCTGATAGGGTAGACAGTTTACGCATCATCATTAAGTGCATACGTGTTTCTGCTGGAATACCCGAATCTACTGTCGTCATAATCGGATGTGATTCTTCACCACGGCGACCCACACGACCGATCATCTGAATCGTATCGGTAGAGTTCTCAGGTTTTTGCAAGAAAAACAACTCACGTTGGCGCAAGTGATCCGATGGAATTGTAGGATCAGGGTTTTTGGCTGCATGTAGAGAAATACCCGTACAACCAGAGCGAGTCACAATAACAACATCGATTTCACCAGATTGGAATTTTGATTGAACCAAAATCTTACCTTGTGTCGTATTGTTCTCTTGTTTATTAACCTTCCATTTGCCGTCTCTTGTTTCCGTTAAGTGGATCTGACGGCCAGAGATTTCATCAATCTTGAAGCCAGCTTTTGTCACCTTGTTACGTAGTACGTCCAAAGGCATCAAAGGTAGGTCAGGGAACTTTTGAATCTTTTCTTTGATACGATCCAAAATGATTTTATACGGACTTACCACTGGATCGCCGTTTTCATTAAATGTCACTTCCGTACTGAGCTTCTTAACGAACGAGTTACCGTAGTTATCTTCAGCTTTCACCACATCGATGCGATCTAACATCACTTCAAGCAAGTCACGGAATTGTGGGAGTTCATCTAAAACAGAAATTTGACTTTGCAGATAGCTACCGCGCTTATATTCAAGCTTAGTCAATTCCTTTTGAATATTTTTCGCTGCTTTTTCATCGCCAGCGTCACGGTTTTCTTTGATCATGAGTTTTTGAAGCTCATTTTCAAGAAATTCAATTTCTGACGATACCGACTTGAAGTTATTAAACGCTTTTTCTTTTTCAGGCGAATCAGCGGTAACGTCTTGCGCCGTATCTGCTTTTAAAATCGCTTCCATGCGACTTTGCATCAAAATGTTGAATAGACTCTCACCCGTATTTTCCAAACCAATCACGGGCTTTCTACCCTCATGTAATGCCTGAATCACAGCATCACTTGTAGAGTCAGTTTTCAATGCCAATAGGAATTGCTTTTGGATCTGGTACATTCGAGATCCAAAGTTCATCACACTCAAACTTAAACGGTTTTTCGGATCGTCTGAATCCTGATGAAAGTCTAAATTGGCAACAGCATCATCATCATTGGCAATGTTTTCTAGCGCATCGAGGCGAATATCTTTAGAAAATTTCACCATGTCCGTCAAGATGTCAGAAAGAACATCTGAGTAATTGTGAAATTTCTTAATTTCCTCTTCAGTTGGCACAAAGGTTTGAATGGTAATGTGCGAGAGATCTTGCTCTCTACGAATCATGGCAGAGCTGTCTACCAAACCTTCAGAAATAAACTCCAAAATTGGACCATCTGCATTATCGATAACCTTTTGTAAGTCATTACGAGATACGGATCGAGGGAACAATTTATGGAAGAATTCAAGATTTTCAGGTTTCTTAATTGCCGATGCAGACTGGAAATTAATTAGATTGGTCTGATCAATAACATCTAAGAAAAATTGACTTGTAGCTGATTTCAAGGATGCTGCACGGTGCGTTTCATCCATCACCAAAACAGTGTCTTGATTAATAAAACGAGTCAATAACGCACGTTTCCGGTTTGGTCGGTTAAATTGGCTATACGTTGCCAATACCAAGTCATGTTGCGCTGGAATATCTTCAATTTCCTTAGGTAGATCTTGGCCAGTGAATAAAACCTCTTCAGTACCAAAGCGGTTAATCACAGCATCCGAGTTAAAGATAAACGGATCTTTAAAGAACTTGTCACTGTCTGTAGCAACAATATCACGCCAAATGTCGTTCAAGAGTTGCGTTGTATCTGTAAGGAAAACAGGGGGCTTTCCTCTTAACGCACTATATCGTAAACACGCAGCTGCAATACGACCTTTACCTAAACCCGTCTGGTCGCCAATAAGCACAGGTAAGTTTTGGTCAAAACGTAAAATGATATGGGCAACCGCATCGACCTGTTCACATGCAAAAGCGGACTTTAGTGCATCAAAATTGTCATATTGCAATTTCTTAGCGACATAGGCATCAACAAGAGTAGGGTAGTTACCATTATCGACTTCAGCTTGGAAATTGATACCCCCAAAACCTAATACATTTTGGATGTGTGTAGTCAATTGAGCATTTGCCTGATTAATCGCTTTAATCTGGTTTTTAGCCACTAAAGCAATTGGCTCAGATGCCATAGACATCGGTATATACTTAACTTGGTATATATTTTCCGGAGTTGGTTCTGTTGTGTTTTCAGCATTAGGAACAGGAACAATCGGCTGTAAATTTGATTGGTCAGATTCAACAGTCGGTTCTTCTTTTTGCTCAGTACCGATCGCTAATTCAGAATTTAACTTAGCAATCTCTTCAGCAGTTAAACCCGGTTCCTGTTTTACTTGCTCTACCGCTGGTTCTTCAGCTGGTGTTTGTTCAGGTGTTTCACCCTCATTGGTCGCCGTGGTATCACCTACTTGAAGATTAACGTCATCGTCAAGGTCTTCATCCAGATTTTGGTTCTCGTGCGGATTCTTTACCTCAGGCACGAAATCATTGTCATTTTCATTTTCAAACGTTGGTGTAGCTTCAGTTGGTGTAGGTACATCATCATCTGAACTGGTTGTTTGCGTACTAACTTCAACGGTTCCGAAGTCAAAAGAAACTTTATTCGGTTTTGATTTAGGTTTACGACCAAACATCGGTTTTGGTTTGACAGCTTCCTCTTGCTTAATCTCTTCTTCTTTAGCGACCACGACTTCATCAAACATAGTGACTGCAGACGTAGGCGTTACACTTGATGCAATATCTTCAAGTGGCGAAACAGGCTGTTCATCACCTAGACTGGCAAACAAATCGTCATTTTCTTTTTCAACAGGCTTAACCTCAACAACAGGTTCAACCACTGGTGCTTGTTGTGCTTGTTGCTCAACTGGAGTCGGAGTAGTTGGCTTGAAGTATAGATCCTTATTCGGATTCAAACGATTATAGATTACGTTATTAGCCCATCCCCAAAGTTCGTCATAGTCCGTAATGACTTTCAACTTATCTGGTACCACAGAAGATTGGTAAGTTTGTAGTAACGCTTGTTCGTTTTTACGATTGCCTACCACTAACATACGAACATTTTGATTAGCGCCGTTTCGTGCATATGCATTGCCGTGGATTTCTACAACCGCCTCAACTTCATAATGCTTATAGAGATAATTAAGTAAATTCTTTGATTTACGCTCAACCGTACCATCTGAAATCTGTTTATCTGAGCCAATAATGAAAACTGAACGCCCTTGATCGTTTCGTGCGTTTAGTGATTTAACCAGAATGGCATGGTCCAATTTATCCGTACTGAACCAGACGTTTTCTGATGGATCTACCAATAATGGGTTTGGATCTACGCCGTTACGCTGTTGAACCAAAATTGGTGCAACACGTTCTAGTTTATCCATAGCACCAAAAGGAGGGTTGGCAATCACATAGTCAACTTTTTGCTTAAACGTTTGCTCAAAATCAATTTGTGTAGCATCTGCAGTAACAACCGTGCATTCATAATTTTGAGTCAGTGCTTTTGTACGTTCAGCACGTTTGGGATCTAACTCAACCGCATAGACAGAAGCATTACGCTCTTGGGTTAATAAACCGATTAAAGATCCATTACCCACAGTTGGCTCGAGCACGGAAAAGTTTTGTTTTGTTCGGTTATCACCCTCAATCAATAAGCGCTGAGCCACAAGTGACATCGGGATTGGAGTCGAATATTGCTGTAACATACGAATCGTATTGTTTCGCATGGTCTTAGTCGGCATGCGATTGTATAACGCTAAACTCGTTTTAAATGAGCTCTCAGTAAAATCAAGCTCACCTAACTTTTCGACCATCACTGTTTCAAGCGCTTCTTCTGCAGTATGGATCTGTTTATCTGTTACCTTGGATACATCAACGTCAGCATTTTTGGCTTGCGTGATTAGAGCTAAAAACTTTAAAAAGTCCTGGTGATTATGGCTCTTTGTTTCATGTTCTAATTGATAGATATAGCCTCTTAAGCATTCTTTTAAATCTTTTTGCTTGGTCGCACGTAAGTACAGACTAGACGGCTGATCATTAGGACCTTCAGGTATTTGCGTACCTTGGGCATTCACGTAAAAACGGTTATGAGCTGAAGCATAGATTTTGTTGCCATCAGAGTTATAACCGAGTGGAGTTGCACTATTCAACGCAACGTTCAATCGTTGTGGCACCAATGTTTTTGCTTGGGCATTGAACAAATCATGCAATTCTTGGCGAGTCGCAAGCACACTACGGATAAATTCTTTTGGAATACCCAAAACTTCATGAAACAGTCTTGGTTTGATCGTTTCATTCAAATTGTATTGATACAAGTGACCGTCAAAGTGAGGATAAGCCTCAAACTTCATCGGTGTAAAACCAATGTTATTCAAATTTTCTTTAGATAGTTTTTTTTGAACGTCCAATAAGAGTAATTGGCTATCCGTCTGGCCAACACGCCGTACATCGAGATATACACCAGCTTGTGATAAGTCGATCCATTTAATTTTTTCGTTTAAATCATGAGTAGTCATAGCGAACCTGAAGAAGAATTATTAAATTTGATTAAAAAGTCATGTCGTTATAGACATCAGAAGTCGCAGCCTTTTCTTGGCTTTTCTTAACATCCATTTCTGGCTGTCTGACTTTCATCATTAACTCTTGTGGATCAGGTAAAAGATCGTGGTTGAAGTTCTTAGATAACGGACTATCGATTGAAGCTTTATGTTGCTGTACATGCTCTACCGTAATTTCTGAAAAGTTCAACGCATTCATACGGGTTTGAGTAAGTTCAACAGGCTCGATAAACGAGACAAAACAATTATTCGAGTTCCGTTGGTGTGGTTGAATAACAATAAACGCTTCAGCAAATTGCTGTTTTGCATGCGTCAATTTATTCATGGTCTGACGATCAACTTGACTTAAAAATTGAGGATTTAAGTCGTGCGGTTTTGGATTGCCGTAGTCATCGGTAAATTGATTCACTAGGGGAGGTGCACCAACACCACGAACACCCTCACCAGTACGTAAATCTATTTCTGGATCTACCTTGCGAAAACCAGCGTGAGGCGTTTTATTGTTGAAAAATTTCTTTAAGAACGTGTCTTTGTAAAGCGCACCTAGTTGTAGTTGTTGGCCATGATAAACCTCAGGCAGTAATTTTTGACTCACCAAGCCAGCGTAAAGACGTTTTAAATTTTGATTTTTTTCTTTGTCTACATCTTCATTGTAGAACACTTTAATTTGTCGATCGCCAAGTAATGCAAACAGGGCAATACGGGCCTGGTCCATAACATAAACGTTCTGAGCCTGTTTATCGAACTGGTCTTTTTCATGCTGGTTGGATGGTACAAAATTTGGATCAAAAGTTGCGGTGTGAAAGTCATTGCCGTTCAAAATATCTTTGATACTTTCAATCGGATCTTTAGCAACCCGATAAGACTTTTTAGTTTTATCAATACCGCCACGTTGCATCAACGGATCTGGCTTAGCGAATTGCTTAACACTTTCACGATCAGCACTGTCATAGGTTGGAATCAATGGGATTGTAGTTAATACAGAACCAGACTCATAGCGCACAACAATTTTTGAAAATGGAATGCGCTCAGGTTGGTTGTCAGTACTATTCGATAAAGATTTAACAAGAAGCTGTAAATTATTTTTAATAATAGCGTTATGAAGTGCTGGAGAATTAATTTTTACATTGGGCACTTGCATATGTGCTGCATCTTCAATGATTTGAGCTTTAACAAAGAAATCGCCGTTTTTTTGTTGATGCACATTGATAGAAGTGACTGCTTTGATTAATTGTGAATTCGGGTTGTTACTCATTACGTTGCACCACTGAGCAACATAAGTTTTATAACCGTCAAGAGATTCGTAGGGTGAGTCAACACATTTGTCAAAACAGATAATTCGACCACGGTTAGCACCGCGATTATGTGTGTCTAATGAAGTACGTTGGTTACGTCCAGAATCAAATTTTGCGTGGACTTCATCTACTGAAACATTCTCAGTATGATGCTTGTTGAGTTTATTAATGATCTTCGTGAATTCTTCAGATGAACTCATTCGTATGCGAACTGGTTCATTGGTAGACATATCAAAGCCGTATGCATACAGCTCGTCTTGTTCATCATGTTTGTAAAATTGATCTACAGTCATGACGATACGTTTAATCGTATTATCACTTTTACTCATTTCTTAAATTCCACGCTTTATATTTTTGATTGCTGGTCATTGACTCAAGCTATTTATAAAATACTACAAAACCTCATTGGTATATACTAAGGAGGCAAATAAAAAATTAAAAAATATATTAAAAAGTTTAAGAGTAAATTTTTAAAAAGAAATTTTTTGTTTATTATCTTTCTAATTAAGGGAAGTTAATTAGGGACATTTTTTATGCTTATTTTTCATGATATTACAGGATTAGTACGGAAAAACACAAATGGTACGAGCGAAAATCAAATTCATTTGAGCGCAAATTGAATTTGAATTTTTAGAAAATAAGGCGTTTTTAGCTGGTTTTTGATGTTTTTATCCACTTTCCTATTAAATTCTATCCACAAATTAAGTTCTTGTATATTAGAATGAATTTAAAAATATGAGTAAAATATTGTTCATTTTTTAGCTTTTTGCAATATTGGAAATTTGCAAACTAGCAAGTGTTGTAAGTCGCTGTTTATAATAAAATTAAATAGAATAAAAAATACTTCCAGCGCAAATTAAATTCATTTGAGCGCAAATTAAATTCAAAACGTTGCGGATAACTTCTCCAATTTCCTGAGAGCCTTGATAATAAAGACTTTCAGATTTTATGAGGAATAGCCCTTATATATGACCCAACGATCGCTATTTAGCTTGTTTTACGACAAATCAATAACTTACGCCATTAGGACGGAAGAAAGTTTACAACCCATTTATAAAAAACTTTCGCTGAGTTCAGACTATAACAGAAAATCAATGAGTTACGCCATTAGGACGGAAGAAAGTTTACATCCACTTATAAAAAACTTTCGCTCGTATTTTGACACAACTATAAATCAATAACTTACGTCATTAGGACGGAAGAAAGTTTACAACCCATTTATAAAAAACTTTCGCTGGAAGTTAGGTACAGCCAAAAAGTTATAACCTAACCTTAAAACATACTAAACATACTATCTATGATAGTTGAGCTATTGGATCTGGACAAAAAAGTAAAATCAATAACTTACGCTATTAGGACGGAAGAAAGTTTACAACCCATTTATAAAAAACTTTCGCTCGTATTTTGGCACCACTATAAATCAACAACTTACATCATTAGGACGGAAGAAAGTTTACACCCACTTATAAAAAACTTTCGCTCGAAATTTGCCAGCAATATAAATCAACAACTTACATCATTAGGACGGAAGAAAGTTTACAACCCATTTATAAAAAACTTTCGCTCGAAATTTGCCAGCACTATAAATCAACAACTTACATCATTAGGACGGAAGAAAGTTTACAACCCATTTATAAAAAAGTTTCGCTCGAAATTTGCCAGCACTATAAATCAACAACTTACATCATTAGGACGGAAGAAAGTTTACAACCCATTTATAAAAAAGTTTCGCTCGTATTTTGGCACCACTATAAAACAATAACTTACGTCATTAGGACGGAAGAAAGTTTACAAACCATTTATAAAAAAGTTTCGCTGGGTGCCTATCTTGAGCACATATTTATTTGATCAAGTATTACATTGGTTAACTTACATTGTAATTGTGAATATTACTCATATAAGGCACTGTTTTTCATAGTCTTATTTATTAAGAAATTACTGTTAAAAATGCTTTTAATCGTAGTCTAATTAACGAATTGATGCTATAATGTCTACTCAGAATGCCTATGGGAATTCGAGATATGCAATATCAATCATTTAGTCTTAGACATCAAAAAATACTCATTGACTTCAATGTGTTTAGCTCTGGCTCGTCTGATATTTTGCTAAAAGGTGTTTTATCTGCCGAATTGCTTATTCTAGTTGATAATTTAAATGCATTTTATTCTGCAGAAGACGGTAGATACGTTGTATCAGCTGAAAAAGTTAACCACGTTACAGGTCTAGATTTTAATAAGAAAACTATCAACCAGATCATGCGTGAAGCTTGTGATTTATCATTTATGATTGATACAGATGCGAAGCAAGCTGCAGCACCTATGATTGACGAAATTCAAATCTTATCAAGTGGCGATATTACTTTTAAACTCACTAAAAGCTTTGATTTTTTTAGAAATTCTCTTAGTTTTAAAAGCATATATGAGAAGCTACCATACAGGTTCACTACTTCTAAACTAGAGTTACCGCAGATCGGTCAACAAATAATGTTAATTGCGTAATTAAGCCTCTGACGAGGCTTTTTTATTGTCTAAAATTTAGTTAGTATATACACAGCTTTAAAGCGAAAAGACTACAACGTTAGTTGGGTTGCAAATATATTTTTATTTTTATTTTTTAATTCAATCTCAGGCAATGTACGTTGTACGTTGTCTAAAGTGGAGCAGTTATGCAAGATTCTTCACAAGTCTGCATAAGTAAAGGAATTTCAGAAGATGAAATTTTTGGACTATCGCAGTCAATCAAAGACTCAATTATTAATGCCGAAACAAAAACCATGGATCTCTTGGGTTACGGCAACAAAATCAGTAATTTCATAGTCGAATGTTATCTAGATATTCCAGTTGTTGATCAATTCATTTTTTACTTAATGTTGGTGAATGCCAAAAATAAGTATGCACATCAGCTGCAGCGCGTTATCGCTGAAAAACCTGAATTATCCCAAATTGAAGCATTACAACTAGCGAACAACTTTGTTCTGAATTTTGAATACATCCGTCAAATTCTTTTATTCAAAAATAAAGCTAATTACCTTAGCAATGGCCGTATCAAATCTTTGGCATGGAATACGCTAAATAGTGTTGGTAAAGTGATGCTACCAATGAGCTCTTTACGCCAAATGGACAGCGAACCATTTTCAAGAAATGACGTAGACAGCGTAACTCATAAAAGAATGTTTGCCAGTACGGGCTATTTTGAATTAGATAACAATGCGTTTATTTGCTATCAGCTTGAAGAAACGTTGATTGCCAATCTATCTGAATTAGATTTTGATAAAAAGGGGCGCTACACAGTTCTCGACACTTTAACGGTTCTTGGATTTAAGGACCGTTTTGATCTTTATATGTATAACTTGATGAAGATCAATGAGTTTCGTGGCGAAGTGGTTATTCCTTACATTGACTTCAAAGCATTAACCGAGTTTTCAGTAGAATTTAAATACAAAGCAAGTGATTTTTACCGTAAACGACTTCTTGTTTCATTAGAAAGACTGAATAACAATCCATCTATTGAATTATTTATTTCTGTTAAGTATGAACCATGCAATAAGCGTACACCAGATCGTGACAATTTTTGCAATTATCGTTTTCAGATTCAGTTGAAGTCCAACTATCGTAAAGCGCTTAATACATTAAATGAAATGTGTGCAAAGGTTCAGGATGAACAGGGCAATGAGCTTAAAATCAGTAATGCGCTCTTCACTTCAGCAATTCGATTGAATAATGGTGAACCTGAAAAAGTAATAGAACTTGTTAAGGATCGTTTAGCTGCTTATACAACTAAGAATGGACCATCATATTTAGCTAAAAATCTTAATTTGGTTGCGTCTTATGTTACGCGAGCTCTAGAAGATCTATATAAAAGTAATCACTTCTTTGAAAGATTCCTAAACGATATGAAGCAAGCAGATAATTTACTTTATCTGAGAAATCGTGATAAGAAAGTTGAGATCGAAAACAAAAGTGCATCTACTTTCTCAAGCGAATTCATTAATATTCGCGACAAAGTTGATGTTACCACTTGTGAAATTCTTACAAACGCTGAGTACATTTCAAAGAAAACGGAAGCTACTGTAATTATTGATTATGCTTTCATACGTAATTCTATTTTTATTACACATCCTCATTTGCGCCACCAGCGAAATGCAGACGAG
The DNA here is from genome assembly GCF_013420775.1 of Acinetobacter sp. YH01010. Classification (NCBI taxonomy): domain Bacteria; kingdom Pseudomonadati; phylum Pseudomonadota; class Gammaproteobacteria; order Moraxellales; family Moraxellaceae; genus Acinetobacter; species Acinetobacter sp. YH01010. The sequence continues at coordinate 90,915 of NZ_VOYF01000015.1, forward strand.
AAAAAATACATAGATCTCGTGTGTGAAAGCACAAAGCTTTGCCAAATATTCTTTGGTACGGGTAATGAAAATAAAAAAACGTTAACTCAAAACTATTTAACAGAACTCCTGTTTGAACATTTTTTTGATGATAATTTCCACTTGAACTCAGATGTATTAAAGAATCTTCTAAAAAAAGATAAGGACTATTGGGTACAAGAAAAGCAAAAGACATTTATGCGGTTGTGGAAACTTGCAAATGAGTTCAGTTTAAAAGCTATTAGTCCAGCGAACTACAACGGTAAAGAGAGTTCAGACAATGAATAATAAACTTTATTTATGTGCAATTTTTACGGCTACTATATTGAGTAGTAGTGCAAATGCCGATTTTAGTGATTGGTATAAAAAAGCAACTTCAAATGAAGATTCAACTCAGCAAGTGCCAGCTCAACAACAGCAAGCACCTGGTCAAATTCAACAGCAAGCACCAGTTCAGGTTCAGCAACAGCCGATACAGCAAAGACAATATAATTCTAATCGGAACACCACAGCTACGCGTTACCAAAACAATAATGCAAATGTCACTGGTGATTCTGGCCTTGAAGCACGAATGAATAACTTGAATTCGACCATTGAGAATCTAAACAAGTCATCAAAAAGTGGTGACAACCTCACGAATAACTATCTAAATATTGTTCAATTCATAGTGATAAACGAAGAAACACGTAAATTGGATGGTAAAGACAATACATCACTGATCAATAACATGTTGGCTGGTATTGTGAGTTGTCAGAATAAATACAAAGTCGATGTTATACAAAAAGTGAATAATCAACTCCCAAGAGATGTTGCTAACACCGTACAACGGTATTTAAGCCAGAATGGACGCTCTATTGGTGCAAACGGCAACTGTTTATACTAATTAAACCCCCTTTTAAAACCGTCCTTAAAAGGCGGTTTTTTTTATTCTTAAAACATACCTATTTATTTTAAAACCACATTCTATATACTACTAACAGTTTAATGAATATTAATGTGGGTTTTATCATGATCAGTTCTAAAACAATATATGAACTATATCAATTGCTGAATCAATCCGAAGTACAAGAATTAAAATCATCTATAACTGAGACTTTTGGTGCAGATGTGGAAAGTGAAGTTGATAAAAGCCCGGTCTTACAGCAAAAGATCAATTATTTTATTTATCAATATATACATCTCAAGCATCCAGAAAGAACAGACAAGATCTTATTCGATGCAAATGAGTCGGCTCACGAGGTTGTAAAAACAGAACACCTTAAAAGTGAGCCAGTACCCTTATTAAAAGATTTTGTATCAAACAGCAGCAATAAAAGTTTAGCACCTGAAGAACAAAAAGATGTAATTGCAGTCACTTTACCAGCCGAATTATCTGACATTCCTGTTGAACCAACAAATCAAAACCATACAGGAAATAATGAAGTAAAACATGACTATAACATTATCCTTGATGGTCGAACTAAGCTAAATATATTGCTCGAAAGATATTTAAGTGGTGTTGATGATGTGGCTCGTGAAATCATTGTGAAGTGCTTTCTTGTTATCTCTATATTTGTAGCACTGATCTCTCTTGTTATGGTTCTTCTGAATACGACCAATATTAACCAGATCCAAGAAATGTATGATATTGGCCATAAAACATTCCTATTCCAATATGCTGAAGTCTGCAATGTAAATGTTGAAGTTGCAAAAGCGAATCCATGTGTTATCTCAGAAATCAATAAACGTATTTCTGAACTATCAAATAGCAGATTTTGGAACACGTTCGGGGTGGTGCTTTTCTCACTTTTATCGTGCTTTTTCTTCTACCATATCTCTACTTACCGTGATTCTAAAGATAAGCACAACGGCTAGTCTTAAAAGGAGGGTAGGGTGTTTTAAAATGGTCTTAAAAGGCCATTTTTTTATTTTAATAACAAAGTTTTATAGTTGATAAAAGGTATTCTAAAAGTATAATAGATACACTCTTAAAACTGGAATGCGTTGTGCTTTTTAAAATTCCAAAAACGGGTGAGATTGATTCAAGTGAACAATCGATGACAGGCCTGGTACTCAAATCGGCATACAACTTAGTTGCCATTTTCAATATTTGCTACATCTTTGTAGTTGTATTCTTTGTGTTTGAAATGTTTTTAAATACAACGATATACAAGATTAAATATCTACCAGAAACCCTCAATACTCCATCATATATATTGCAAATCATCATATTCATTTTATGTTTTTCTTCACTTCTGTATGCGATAAACAAAATGTTTGATGAAAAGTATATCCCTACACGCAAAGAAATCTATCTATTCCTTATCTCTTTTACTATCAATAGTTTATCAATGTTTAATTTTTTAGCTACCAAATAACACTGTAATACCAAGTTCCCACCGTAGCCTAAGCAAAAGTTACCTGTTTTTTTGGGTTTTAAAAGCAGTGAACAAGGGCAGAATTAAAACACAAAAAAATAAAATTAATAGTTTTAAAAAATATTTTTTAAAACTAAATCAGTGATAATATGTAACCAACGTTAAGTTTAAGAAAGTATATTATGTCTGATATTCGCAGCATCTATTTTTACGGTAATAATAAAAGCATCAAATTGGGTAAAAACCCAATCTTAAATACTGTCTTTGAAATTTTTCCAGCCACTAAAACCCCTTTAAAGCGGATTCTTAATCATAACCACCAGTGGGTTAGTAATTGCGCTTTTTACGTGCCTAACGATGTGAAAAGTGAATGGGTTAAAACGGTAACACTTTCAATTTTGACAATCTCAATTATGGCTTCCTTCCGTAATGCAATTGCACAGCAAAAAGGGTTGTCACCAAACGATGAAGCACTTGATGAAGAGGTAGAGAACCTTGTGCCAGATTCGTTATTCAATTCTGCTATTGAATTATCGGATCTTAAAAAAAGTTTATTAGAAGTTCTGCCAAATTTAATGAGCGAATACCTTGCACAAAACTTTGGTGAATACGAAAGCATTATTACAAACGGTGTAGCTAAGCTTTTTATTGATAACCATGAATTTTTGGATAAGCAACTTGATTCTGATGCTGGAACAGATAATCAGATTTCAATGTTAAATTTTACTGACAATGCAGATGAATTATTTCACACAACAAACTATATTTTAGTCCGTATTGCTGATTCAAATGAAAACTTGAAAATCAACTTTACTAACAGCAAACCACATGCAGAACACTTAGGCCGAATTCTGCATACATTGTTGGGGGATGAAAGTTTTGAGATCTCAAAAGGTTCAATTGAGATACCTAATGACGAAGATGGCCAAGAAATTTTCATCTTTGAAAAAGAAACGAACTTTATTGATTTTTACAATTCATTATTGCTGGAAGTTAGTTTTTTTCTAGATCATGCAACAGTCTTAGAGCATATAGAAAAGTATGCACCAATTAACCAAACACTAAGCAGTTTGAGTGAGAATTTAGAAAAGAATATTAACTTTGTCATTTCTTCATTCAAAGAAACTCGCGATCTATCTGCATATTTAGAAAGCCGTGCTCAAATCATAGGGTTAATTCATGAAGCTGCACAAATCGCCAGCATTGAAATACAGCCAGTTGCTCAGGCTAAGGACCTTAAATCGTTAATTGAATCGCATCACCTGGTTACTTTTAATGATAAAGACACCTTTAAACAATTTAATTTATTTTGAGGTGAATATGAAATTTGTTATTAAAAATGGCATTGGTACACGTAAAGTCGAAGTGGATCTCGCATTAGATATACCATTGGTGCTACAAAAATCCATTTCTGTAATTGAGTATGAAGATTTCTTTAAATATTTTAGTGAGCAACATTTTCACATTTGCAAATTTAGAACGTTGAACTTTAAAGATAATAGCGTAGAGGGAAGTAGTAAGGAATTAAATCGCTTTATCTGGCTTGCTATGGCACATCAAGCTTATATGGAGCGTAAAGCTTTACTACCAAGTAAATATATTGCGGATCTAGAAGCTTCAATTTCAAGCATGTTTAATTTAGAGAGCGAATCGCGAGAATGGTACCGAGCTATTCACAAAGCCATAGATGCTTACCTTAAATCACAATTTCCTGAAGCAATAGAGTTTTTACCTTCCAACATTGCACCACTGGATGAAGTGACTAAAATTCTTATGCAAGAAGTACAGCCAGTGATACCAGTTGCAGACGAGCCAGCGAAGCTTTATAGCTGATTCTAGAAATAATTAAGACATAAAAAAACCATCTAAAAATTAGATGGTTTTTTTTGTTTGTGTTTTTATAATTTTGCGAATACTTCAGGATTGTCATTCATAAACTGTTCAATGAAATCATTGTCTAATTCGACATGTTTTGGAAGCTTCTCATGTTCACGAACAATGGATTTTATAGATTCAATATTTTGCTGATTGAAAACAGGTGTTGTACGGCTCTTATAGCCAGTATCAGCCATCGCATAGCGATCATCAAACATACCTGAAGAGGTATTAGAATCGACTTCTGAGTCGCTTATAGATAGTGTTAAGTTGCGGTCTTCAGCTAACTTTAAAATGAATTCGTCAGAGATAAAGTTACGTAGCTCATGCAGCATAGATTCAACTTTATTGTGTTTAAAAAGCACCTTTGCAATTGAACGACAAGATAAGAAACCTTTTGTGATGTTTAGATCTAGTAATTTTTGAGGAATGATTGGATCGCTTTTCTTGTTGCTATTCGCGATCTGTTCAACTTCTTCATCAGTCATAGAAGCTATAATGTTTTTAAAGAAATTGCCATATTGAAACTTTTCAATTTTCTCCAGCATTGTCACTTGTTCTGTATCTAATAAGCAAAAAGAAATAGGTTTAAGCTTGCGTTGGTCGGTTTTGCTTAAACTGCCATTTTGGTTTAAGCGGTTCTCTTTGGTTTTAGCGTTAGTTTTAGAGTTAGTCATTTTAAACACCTTTCAATATGTTTTAAACTTTGGTTAATACCAATAATCATATTATAAGTGGTTTTAGCTAAAATACAAAAAATGAACATTTTGTTTTTTTAAAAAAATCTTTTAAATGTTTTTCGTATATACTATAAGAATATCTATCTTAAAAGGTATAACTCGTGATTAAAACTGATACAGGCGATACGGTTGGAGGGGGTTTAACGAATCCTCAGGATGAAGTTCTAGCATTGTTAGAAGAGTGCTTAAACTCTGAACAATATACAGCTCGTATTACTTATATTTGTGAAGATGGCGGTCAATTAGTAGGTAAAAAGGCAGCTTTAAAGATTTTAAAGGAACAAGAGGACAATGGTTTAATGCTGGTTCCAATACCAGTCTTAGGAAAACAACTAAGAGTCTGGAGTGGTTTAAGTAAAACCAAAATGTCTAGTCACACAGGATTGTACAACAATATACAGTGGTCAAAGTTTGAAAGTGGCGAAAAGTTAATAACAAAGCAAGCGTGGACATTACTTCAACTTAGACTTGGGGTTCATCCAAAATACAAATTGGTTTTAAAAAATGAATTAGATGTCGAGTGAATTATATGTTAGTGAAATTAGCCCTTAGTGGTCATGCTTCTCCAGAAGCTTTAAGTAAATTTGAACGTATCAAAGCGTATGTGCCAGATAGCGCACCTGTTTTGGTCACATACTTTAATAAACAAGTTTTATTAAGTGATTTACTGGTTAATTTTTCTAATTTTTTACCATCGCTCGAAATCACAAAAGATAAAGACATGCTGGTTACGATTAGAGGAAATGAAACACCTTTAGTCGAATTTATTGTCAATTTAAAACTATACAGCATGAAATTAGGCAAACTTTTCTTTGAATTTGAGAATCAATTTAAAGAAAAAGAGCAAGACTTTAAGGGCTTTATTAAACGTCACAAACTTAAAGGTTTTGATCATGCCAATTTTGTTAATTACGTGAAACTAGGTGCATATGATAGTGCTTTAGACATTATCAAACACCAGTACGAAAGCGTTAAAAAAACATTCTTTGTACTGTTTAAAGATCGTTTCACCCTATTAGAAAGCAAGGGTTTTATTTAAGGATATTCTATGGAAATGTTAGATCCATCAAACACAAACCCTGGGCTCTTTTTAGTCATAATGGCTACGGCAATTGGTACCATACTTTTTGGTTTTTTAATTGTCGCTTTAATTGCACGATATAAGTTCAAGATTAGAGTTACGGTATCTAGTTTTATAGCTGCAGTTACTTTATCTGTATTTAGCTTTATATGCTTTGGTTCACTTGGTCCGATGGAACCTAAATACAGTACTTCAGTTGTTCAGCTTTATGCGTTGGGCTTACTGGCTGGTACTTTAATATTAAATATAGTTCTTCTGAAATTATTCAGCCCTAAAACTATTGAACAGTTAGCTTTGAAAGGTTTTAATAAGTCAGAAAATGAACAAAAAGAGCATTACAAAAACATCTTAAAAGAGTTTAAATGTATTACTGATTTGGAAGATAAAAACAAGCTTAATAAGCGCAGTTTTAACTTGTTAAATGTTTTTAAACATAAAGGAAAACAAAATGTTTGATTTTAAGATGAAATCTTTGTGTGTTTTGGCTGTTGCCGGATCTCTTTTAACTGGTTGCGTATCTAGTACTATTGATGGAATGGGTTCTAAACGCAAACAAATCATGTTGTATTCTGAAAAAGAATATCTTCAGCAAAGTACTCAGTCTTACAACAACATCATCACGACTGCTAAACAGCGTGGATTGATTGTGAATAACGCTCAAGTAAATAGAGTAGCAAAACGTCTTATCGCACAAGTTCCACATTATCGAGCTGACGCAGCAAATTGGAATTGGGAAGTTAATACAATCCGAGATAATGAAATCAACGCGTTTTGTCTATCTGGAGGCAAGATCGGTGTGTTGACTGGTTCTATCACAAAAATTAATGCAACTGATGATGAATTGGCTGCACTGATCGGCCACGAAATTGCACATGCTTTACGTGATCATGGGCGTGAAAAGGTAAGTAAAAAGCTTTTAACTGGTTTAGGTGTGCTTGCAGCTAGTTCGGCTGGTCTTGGTGACATGGTTGTATCTGGCACAAGTTTACTAGGCGATTATGGGGTTAACTTACCTGGTTCGCGCAAACTTGAAAGTGAAGCGGATCTTCTAGGTGTTGATATTATGGTTCGTGCTGGTTACAACCCACAGGGCGCAGTCAGCTTTTGGAATAAAGTAGTAGCCCAAGAAAAACAGGGCACTAAAATTGATTTCTTATCAACGCATCCTACTTCAGAAAAAAGAATTGTAGCGATCCAAGAATACATCAACCAAAATTACAGGAAATAATATAAGGAGCTGGTTATGGATATTTACACAGTTATCCGAGTGAGCAAAAAGTTGTTTGACCACGGTTATGTTGTAATACCAGAACACAAAGTAGATTTTAAATCGGCTTTACTGCTCTTAAATGAACAAACCGTTGATGATCGATTTCTAATATCTAAAGATATAGTAGGTGCTGAAATCAGAGGGAATTTTGCCTTAATTGAAAAGGAGGGGAAGTTTCAATTGTTTACCAAAGGAATAGATTACTTTTGTTTGAATGTTGAGCCTGAAAAATCCAGTACTGATCCTAAACCTGAAAAAGAGGTAAAAAAGAGTAAAGTAGTTCTCAAAAACCGTTATTTATATAAAAGTGGCGTGAAGAAGATAGGGGAGCTGGACACGTACAAGAAAAGAAGCGTCAAGATTACGAATGTAGGAAAACCATTTGTACTAAAACAAAAATTGCATGACGTTCCAGATTGGCTTTTTGAAAAGCTAAAAGACCAAGATGTATGTTGGATCTATTTTGAATATGCTGAAGAACAATTATCAGAGGCACCAATAGAAACTGCACCAATCAATTTAAAAAGTGACATTGAAAGTTGTGTTAAATACTTTAAGTTACATGGTGAAAAAACAAGAAAAAAACCAATTATCAATGCTGAAGCACCAGGTAACGTAAACCTATTCAGATATTGTGATTTACGGCGCATTGATCAGGAATTAAAAGTCTTATTTGTTTGTAGTGAAAACTATCTTTGGTTACTGGAACAAAATAGACAAGATCCACTACCTAACATCAAATTAAACAATATTAGTTTTGGCGGTTGGATCATTCCCAAGACGACAAACCAAGATATGTTGAATAAGCTAATAATGTTAGATAAAGAATTAAAAACGAATCCAGATGCTTATCTTCTAAGTGTACGAGAGAGAGATGGATCCGTAAATTTGAACAACTCCTATAAGTGATATTCTGCTCCTCAAATGATGTTATAAACATCAATATATGGAGTATTTTATGGCACGTAGACCAAGAAGAAATCATTCAAATGATTTT
>NZ_VOYF01000017.1:0-44069 GCF_013420775.1 Acinetobacter sp. YH01010
ACCGCTCCGACAGCTCCGACAGCTCCGACAGCTCCGACAGCTCCGACAGCTCCGACAGCTCCGACAGCTCCGACAGCTCCGACAGCTCCGACAGCTCCGACAGCTCCGACAGCTCCGACAGCTCCGACAGCTCCGACAGCTCCGACAGCTCCGACAGCTCCAGCACCTCAGCCAGTGGCAACGCAGTCAGCCGCAGAATATTTGGCAAACCCACTTTAAGATTTCCGTTTAACAATAAAAAAGACGCCTTGGCGTCTTTTTTCATTTTAGGAAAATTAGGGCTTTTGCAGTTGTGTTAAGGTTTTACGCGCCAGTCCCGGATCATCTGCAAATACACCATCTACACCAGCTTTATAGAAGTTTTCAAATTCTTTGGCCGCCCCCGTATCACAGCGTTCTGTCGCCACAGAGCTACATTTTAAATAGTCAGGTAAAAAACCATTTTCAGGTCTGAGCGTATAAGGATGGACTTTCAAACCAGCAGCATGGGCATCTTTGACAAAAGTGGTTTGTTTAAATTCAGTGTTTGAAAAAATATAGGTTTTACTTGGACCTACACCATCTGCATATTTTGCCACTGATTTTAGGCCTTCTGCAGTGGCTAAACTTGCATAATTTTGAGGTGAGCTTTGTTGCTGTAAGTCACCCGGTATGGCAGTTGGGCTATCTAATAATTGAATAATTTTGCCATGTTTGAGGGTTTTCTTTTGCGTGAGTTGATCACGTAAGTACTTCAGATTGGTGGTTTCAAAGGACTGTAAATATACAGGCGCGATATCACGTGTATAACTATATTTGGCAAGCGTGCAAAACAGGGGGCTTGGTGACATGGGTTTTATCGTCATCCGAATTACATGCAGATAAACCGAAAACGCTAAATAGGAGCAGTGAAGACACGCTCCATGAGGATTTCACTTTACTTGTTATCGCTATATTCAACTGCTTTGTTAATTGTTTTTGCATGGCTGCCTCTGCATCTTTTTATATAAATGAATGATGTTGCAGGCATACATTGCAGGGCAGTGGCTAAGACTTCATGACAGAGGCGGTTTTGTCACATAAATTTACTAAAATAGCTGAAGTGGAGGCTCTCCATATTTTCTACATATTTCGCTCGAAGCAAGGTTTTTATGTAGTCTAGGCTTGTAATCAAGCTCATTGTGATTGATTATCAATAAGATTTTTTGAAAAAATTCAATCTACATTTTTTATTTCATTAATTGAAAAGTGACATGGACTGATGCTGTCTAAGTTTTTTATTTATCGACCAATTTTTGCAGGCGTATTGGCGATCATCGTCATGGCGCTCGGGCTATTTGCTGTCCTCAATTTACCCGTAGAGCGCTATCCAGATATTGCGCCACCACGAATTACGGTCAGCGCAAGTTATAGTGGTGCGTCAGCAGAAACAGTCGAGGAAAGTGTCACACAAGTTCTTGAGCTACAAATTAAAGGAATTGATCATCTTTTATATTTTAGTTCAAGCAGCGACTCTTCAGGTCGAAGCCGGATCAGTATCAGTTTTGAAAATGGTACTGACCCAGATACCGCTCAAGTACAAGTACAAAATGCCATAAATGGGGTAATCAATCGGCTGCCCGAAGATGTGCAGCGCCAAGGGGTAAATGTCTATAAATCTTTGGGTGATACCCATATGGTTATCGGCCTCTATGATGAGACTGGCAAGAGTTCGAATATCGAACTTGGTGACTATATGATGACGCATCTAGAACAGGACATTGCTCGAATTGAGGGCATCGGTGAAGTCGATGTTTTTGGTTCGCAATTTGCCATGCGCATTTGGCTCAACCCACTGAAGCTAAAGCAATATAGCCTTATGCCCAGTGATATCCGTGCGGCTGTTGAATCACAAAATACGCAGGTGGCCGCCGGCGCCGTAGGTGAATTGCCGAGTTTATCGGATCAATATCTCAATGCAAAAGTCACTTCAGGTTCACGTTTAAAGTCAGTTGAAGAATTTGAAAATATTATTGTCAAATCTGCACGAGACGGCAGTTTTGTCTATTTAAAAGATGTTGCACGTGTTGAATTGGGTGCGGAAAATTATTCAGGGGTGAATACCATTAATGGTTATCCATCTTCAGGGATGGGGATCTCATTGGCATCTGGGGCAAATGCACTTGAAACCTCAGCCTTAATTAAGCAAGAAATTGAACAGTTAGCGAAGCAATTACCTGCCGGTTATAAAATCGTTTATCCACGGGATAACACGCCATTTGTACAAGAATCGATTAAAGAAGTGGTGAAAACGTTATTCGAAGCCGTTTTACTGGTGGTTTTGGTGATGTTTATCTTCTTACAAAATTGGCGAGCAACGCTGATACCTGCGATTACGGTGCCTGTGGTGATTCTTGGGACTTTAGCGATTTTATATGCTTTGGGCATGACCATTAATACGCTCACATTGTTTGCATTGGTACTGGCCATCGGTCTGTTGGTCGATGATGCGATTGTTGTGGTGGAAAACGTCGAACGTTTAATGCATGAACAACAGTTAACAGCAAAACAAGCGGCCATCGAGTCGATGCATGAAATTAGCGGGGCATTAATCGGGATTACTTTGGTATTGACCGCTGTATTTATTCCCATGGCGTTCTTTGGTGGCTCAACGGGCGTGATCTATAGACAATTTTCCATCACACTCGTGGCTGCAATGGGCTTGTCACTGATGGTTGCGCTGATTTTAACCCCTGCATTATGTGCCTTAATTTTAAAACCCAATCCGAAACCACAGCGCTGGGCGATTTGGTTTAACACCAAATTAGAGACTTTAAAAACCAAATATCTAGCACTTGCACAAGCCACGGTTCGTTATCGCTTATGGACGGTGGTTTTGTTTGCGGGGCTCATTACGGTATTTGCTTTGTTTTATCGTGCTTTGCCGACCAGTTTTATTCCTAGTGAAGACCAGGGCATTTTGAGTGTGCAACTTAAATTACAAGAAGGTGCACCGATGTCGAAAAGTCGTGAGATCGGTGAACAAATTCGGCAGTACTTTTTGACTGAAGAAAAGCAAAATATTGATTTGGTGATGATTCGTTATGGACGAAATTTTTCTGGTACGGGTCAAAACTTAGGGCAAGGCTTTATTGCACTGAAGCATTGGGATGAACGTTCAGGACAATACAATTCAGCGCAAGCGATTCGTGAACGTGCTATGAAACATTTTAAAAAGTTCAACAATGCACAAATCAATGTCAGCATGCCGTCTTCAGTCAGCGGTCTTGGGCAAACCGATGGTCTGGAGTTTTGGCTGCGAGATATGAATGGTGAGGGTCGTGCTTATCTCGATGAGCAATTTAAAAGCCTGCAAGAGAAATCCGCACAATTCAGTAGTTTCGAAAATTTAGACAAACGCTCTAACCCAGACAAAGCTGAACTGAAAGTTGATATTGATCAAAAACAAGCGATGGCTATGGGTTTAACGCAAAATGCGATTAATAGCACCATGAGTAGTGCATGGGGCGGGAGTTATATTAACGATTTCATTGACCGTGGACGTATTAAACGCGTCATGATGCAGGCAGATGCCGAATTCCGTTCTAAACCAGAAGATTTGGCTTATTGGCATGTACGTAATGACCAAAATGAAATGATTCCATTTAGTAATTTTTCAACCATTGGCTGGAGTGGCGGCCCTGAAGTCGTCAATCGCTTTATGGGATACACCGCATTACAAATGGAAGCGGATACAGCCAAAAATGTCTCAAGTGGCCAAGCCATGCAGGATGTTAAAGCTTTAGTCGATCAGGTGCCTGGCGTGGATGTGGCATGGAGTGGTTTATCTTTTGAAGAGCAAAAATCAAGTCATCAAGCGATTTGGCTATATTTGGTCTCGATTGGATTTATTTTCCTCTGTCTTGCCGCCCTATATGAAAGTTGGAGCATTCCGACCGCAGTCATGAGTGCGATTCCACTCGGGATAGGCGGTAATATTTTGTTTAGCTACATGACCGGTTTTCCAAATGACATCTATTTCCAAATTGCCTTGCTGACGACCATCGGTCTGTCCTGTAAAAATGCGATCTTGCTTGTAGAGTTTGCAGCGATGGCACAAGAAAAAGGCAAACATGTAATCGAGGCTGCAATGGAAGGCGCAGCACTACGTTTACGTCCTATTTTGATGACCTCTTTGGCTTTTGGTGCAGGGGTGGTTCCTTTAGTTCTTGCTTTTGGCGCAGGTGCAGCCAGTCGTCAAGAGATTGGGGTAAGCGTACTCGGTGGGGTAATATTCGGTACGGTCTTGGTGCTGATTTTTATTCCGTTTATGTATGTGATGGTCCGCTCTATTTTTAAAATCAAACCGGTGTCTGAAACTTAGAAATAATTCACGCACAGTGTATAGCTCTAGTAAAAGCCACCGTGAAAGCTTGAGTACATCGCGGTGGCTTTTTATGTCGCCAAATTTATGTCACCAAACTTTCGACAGGGAATGTTCACAGAGAATTTTCGCAAACAACGTTCACCGAGAACATATTGAAGAGATTTGAAACTCTTTAGTTTATCCTTCAAAATGTGCTCTACATAGAAAGATTAAAATAAGAGTGAGTTGAATGGCGGATTTAATACAAAGACAGCGTGAAATTTCCGCTTTGCTGCAACAACAAAATTATGCAGCAGCAGTTTTCGCTTTACAGCCTCTGAACTACGCTGATCAGGCTCGTTTAATTCAGCAATTTCCAATCGAAGATCAAATCGAGTTACTTTCAGGTTTAGACCATCAAGGCTTGGTATTTGAGTTTTTCCCTTTTGAGTCACAGCGACAGCTGATTTCACGTTATCCACTGCGTCTACAAATTGAACTATTTGATGATATGCATTCTGATGATGCAACGGACTTATATAAAAGTTTAACTGATGCAGAACAAGATCGGATTTATCAACAACTTGATCAAGATACCCAAGAGCATCTAAAGGCGTTATCTGCATATGCAGAAGAGTCTGCAGGTGCAATCATGAGTTCAGACTATGTCAGTATGCCTGCTGACTTTACCATGCAACAAGCTATAGAGGCCTTACGCCATGAACCGCATGACCGTGAAACCCTGTATTTAATTTATGTCACCAATGATCAGTCTCAATTAGAAGGGGTGATTTCACTGCGGCAAATTTTGCAGGCCGATCGTGATGCACGGATTCAACAGGTGATGACCAAAGATGTGGTGACCGGCTGGATAGATGAAGATCAAGAAAGCATTGCGCGAAAATTGGCAGAATATGATTTTATGGCCTTGCCGATTGTGGATCATGCCCAGCGTTTGATGGGGATTGTCACCTATGATGATGCGATGGATGTGGTACAGGCTGAAACCACTGAAGACTTTTTAAAAGCCAGTGCGGTGAGTACCGAACCAGGTATGAGCATTAATAAAGCACCGATTTTAAAGTTGTATCAAAAGCGGGTGTTCTGGTTGGTGACATTGGTCTTTGGCAGCTTATTGTCCGGATTAGGCATTTCATATTATGAAGACATCATTGCCGCACATATCGTCTTGGTTTTTTTCTTACCCTTATTGGTCGGAAGTGGAGGCAATGCAGGTTCACAGTCTGCAACCTTAATGGTGCGAGCGCTTGCCACTGGGGATGTAAAAATTCGTGATTGGTTTTATTTATTGGGTCGGGAGACGCTCGTCGCGCTTTGCCTCGGTGGAACCATGGCCATTGCTGTATCGATTTTAGGCTACTACCGTGGTGATGCAACCGTCGCTTTGGTCTTGGCTTTAAGTATGATGGGTATCGTATTGCTCGGTTGTTTAATTGGCATGAGTTTGCCCTTTGTACTCAATAAGTTGAAGCTCGATCCTGCAAGTGCATCTGCACCCTTGGTGACCTCGATTTGTGATGCGACAGGCGTGGTGGTGTATTTGATGATTGCTTCACAATTGCTCAATTTATAGAGATTAGCATTTTGCTACAGATTGAAGACTTCTAATATGTTTTAATCTCAGTGATTTACACGGTTTTTATTGGATAAAACATGACTGAACCATTAAAACAAAAAATGTCAAAGCAAGAAGTCATTCGTCTTGAACGCGATCTCGCAAAGTTTGCCAATATGATGGACTCCGTGGTTCGGATTCCATTTACTCGACAAGGGGTAGGTGCGGACGCAGCGTTGAGTACCATTCCCGTAGCTGGTGATATCGCAGGATTTGTCTTGACCTGTTATGCCGTCTATAAAGCCAAACAGATTGGCGTACCACAAGCCAAATTAAATGGTGTGATGAAACTCGCAGTTATAGATGCTGTCGTGGGGTTTATTCCTGTTGCAGGGACGATCTTTGATGTGTTTATTCGACCGAGCCGTAAAGCTTTAGATGTTGTACATACGCACATTCGTGAAGAATATCAAATCAGTACAGATCAACATGTGGTACATCCGTTTTTACATGAAAAATTAGAACAGAAACAACAGCAATCTGCTTTTTGGCGCAACCCTGTGGTTGCATGGATATGGATCCATATCCCAGATATACTCGGGATGATTTTCTTATTAGTCTTTATCTTTGCAATTTATATGGGTGGTTCATTGCTTTGGCAATGGTTAAAGGCCAATGGGGTATTGTAGAGAGAAATGCACTGTTGCTTGAGCGCGATCAATGAAAGGCTATTCAACTGAAAAGTGATTGATAAAACGGTAAACGCTCTGAGAAAAATTAGACTCAATAAAAAAGCCTCCATAGGGAGGCTTTTTTACGACTTACATCAGATGCTGAATTATGGGCAATCTAATTGTTGTAAAGCCGCAACACGTTGTTCAATCGTTGGGTGTGTTTGGAACAATGCAGCTAAGCTGAAACCTTGTTCTTGACCCGCAGAAATAGCAAAGGCTTTCATTTCTTTTGGCATTTGATCTGGCATTTCAGATTCTGCTTGTAAACGTAATAGGGCAGAAATCATCGCTTGTTTACCTGCTAGACGCGCACCAGCTTCATCGGCACGGTATTCACGGTAGCGAGAGAACCACATCACAATGGCAGACGCTGCGATACCAAAGACAATATCTAATACAATCGTAATGACGAAATATGCGATACCCGGTGCTTCACCATCTTCACGACCGAAGACATTACGGTCGATAAAGTCACCTGCTACACGTGCAAAGAACATGACAAAGGCGTTGACTACACCTTGCACCAAAGCAAGGGTCACCATGTCACCATTGGCTACGTGACCAATTTCGTGAGCGAGTACGGCACGCAGTTCATCTTTGTTCATACGCTCCAATAGACCGGTAGAAACCGCCACTAAAGCATCATTTTTGTTCCAGCCTGTTGCAAAGGCATTAGACTGGTACGATGGGAAAATACCCACTTCTGGCATTTTGATACCAGAACGTTGTGCCAGTTGCGCAACTTCGTTGAGTAACCATGCTTCAGCTTGGCTACGTGGTGCATTAGGGTCAATCAGCTCTGTACCCGTGGTTTTTTTCGCCATCCATTTTGACATGAATAGTGAGATCATCGAACCCACCATACCGAACACAAAACAGATAACGAGCAAGTTGCCTAAGTTTAAGCCGCCTGCACCGTGGTAACTACCGACACCGAAGAGTGACAAGATTATGCCAGCTACAACCAGTACCGCGAGGTTGGTCAGCAAGAACAAACCAATCCGCATCATTGGGTAAATCCTCTTATTATAGAAAAATGATCTGATTTACAAATAAAAATCATTAAACTCAATATGAGGTGAAAGTCTTAAAATTTCAAGGAAAAATTAGTAAAACAGATGCAATTTTACAAAATCAGTGATTTTATTCATTGAAATAAATGCGCGCTGAGGCAGAAGCATTTGCTGTCGCAAATGAACCTGAAGGTGCATCGGTAAAACTACCATTGTCCGTTTGAATAATTTGACGTGCTGGAGACTTGGCTACAGTAGGGGCAGCGGCATGATAATTGTCCGAACTGGCAATAATCCGACCACTATTTGAAGTGCTATTTGAACTACTCGAACCCGAGACACTTAAACTACCAGCATATAGGTTGCTGTAGCGGCTAGTGACACGGCGGACATAGTCTTGAGTTTCACGAAAAGGAGGGATGCCACCATATTTTGCGACATTGCCTTCACCTGCGTTATAACCTGCTAAGGCAAGTGAGGTGTTACCATTAAAACGTTTCAGCAGCCAAGATAAATAGCGCGCACCAGCCATAATGTTCTGATGTGGATCATAGGCATTTGATACATTGAAGCGACGTGCAGTAGCAGGCATGAGTTGCATTAAACCTTGCGCACCGACAGGCGAGCGTGCATTGGTGTTAAAACCTGATTCGGTATGCATCACCGCTTTGATTAGACCTTCGGATACACCATGCTGGGCCGCGGCTTGTTTAATAATATTGTCAAAGGCATTTTTATTACGGCTATAACTTGGTAACACAGACGCTTCATTTGAGCCCCAGTTACTATAACTATGGATATTACTGTCCGGATAGTAGGTTTTTTTCTCGACTTTCAGATTGCTATAGCGGCCTTGTTTATTGGTTAGTAGCGTTGTGCCGTTACTTTCACGTAATTGATAGATCGTTTGGCCGGCAAAAATGCTCGGTGCAGCTAAACTGATAGCCACACTTCCACTTAATAACAGCCCCAAAGTCCAAGTATTGTTTTTCATTTTATTGTGAAGAAAAAAATTCTGTCCCCAAACAGTTAAAATAGAGTTTATCAAAAAAAAATCAGATGAAAAGGCTTCGAGGGCTGATTTCTTCTTTACTTTGTAAAAATCAAGTCATTTTGATGATTCAATAATCAAAAAAAATATTTATTTTTTTTTAATGAGCATAACTTGACACATCTAAAGCATTGATAAGTAAGGGATAATAAATTGATCAAAAAATGATCAATTTAAATAGAAGCCTTAAAATAAGGGCAGCTCACCTTGTCAAGTCATTTAAAATCCACAAAGTTATCCACAGCTTTTGTGGACAACTGTGGAAAAGTCCAAAAGATAAGCGTTTCGCCTAAAAAATGAACTCGACCGTATAAAATAATGCGCTGAGGATGACGTGATCATGACAGTATTTTTACTTTTTTCGGAAATTACATTCTTTTGATGCGAGAAGTCTGCGAATCGGATAAAATTGCGCGGTATTTTTTTTTAGGTTTAACTCGTCTATGTTCTCGCCAGTTGAGTCCGAACAAGGATTTAATTTCAAACCAGAACTACCAACTAGCTCTGCGTATTATCGTTTATTGAAAAAGCTACGCCGTCAGGTCGGTCATGCCATTCGTGATTTTAAAATGATCGAAGAGGGCGACAAGGTGATGGTCTGTATTTCAGGCGGTAAAGACAGTTATACCTTGCTCGACATTTTGTTGCAGTTTAAGCGTATTGCACCGATTAATTTTGATGTGGTTGCGGTCAACCTTGACCAAAAACAACCGGGTTTCCCTGAAGAAGTATTGCCACGTTATTTAGAAGAAAACAAAATTCCGTATTACATCTTAGAAAAAGATACCTACAGCATTACTAAACGTTTAACCCCAGAAGGTAAAACGTATTGTGCAGTATGCTCACGTTTACGTCGTGGTTCGTTATACGGCTTTGCTCAAGAAATTGGGGCGACGAAAGTGGCTTTAGGTCATCATCGTGATGATATTTTGGCGACGTTCTTCTTGAACTTGTTCCATGGCGGTAGCTTAAAAGCCATGCCACCGAAATTATTGTCTTCTGATAAAAAGAACATTTTGATTCGTCCACTGGCTTATGTGGAAGAAAAAGACATTATCAAGTATGCAGAAATGCGTAAGTTCCCAATTATCCCATGTAACTTGTGTGGTTCACAGGAAAACTTACAACGTGCGATGCTAAATGACATGCTGCGTACTTGGGATAAAGAATTTCCAAAACGTTTACACAGTATTTTTGGCGCATTGCAAAATGTATCGCCTTCACAACTGGCAGACCGTGAGTTATTCGACTTTGAAGCCTTGGATGAACAACGCGAATTTGACTTCAAAAATAGCGAAAGTTGTTCAACTGAAGAAGGTGAGCCTGAAAGCAAACGCATTAATATGGTGAACTTAGGTTTTATGGCAGATTAAGCCGAAAACTTCATCACGCAAAAGGCATTCTACGGAATGCCTTTTTTATGCTTATGATTTTTCTCATTTTGTTGTTAAACAGTTAAATATTGAACGGTGCGTACAAAAAACTTTAGCCTTTTCGCAAATGATCATGCTATAACAAGCCTCAAGCAAAATATGCTTGCACTGATGTTGTCCGGAACGGCAACACACACGAACAAAATAAATTGAGGAAAGATCATGCCTGCTTTTTTAACTGATGATTGGTTTTCAACTGTAGAAACTCTGACAGCTCAAGCTGGTGATTTAAACTTACCACCTGCATTGGCTAATCTTGCAATTAACCTTGTGGTTGCTGACGCTGCAGGCAATACTGAATTGTCATTAGATGGTGGTGCAATTAAAAAAGGTTTATCTTCAAACGCGAAAACAACGTTGAACATGGATGCTGAAACTTTACGTAAAGTATTCCTTGAGTTTGATATGGCTGCAGCGATGCAAGCGTTTATGACGGGCAAAATAAAAGTACAAGGTGATATGTCACAATTGATGGCATTACAAACAGCAAAACCAAGTGCTGAGCAAAAAGATTTGTTCAAAAAAGTACTTGAGCAAACTGCTTAAGTTTAAAACGAAAAAAGCTTACCTAAAGGTAAGCTTTTTTTTGTGCGCTCACATGTAAATGTTAGGTGGACGCATATTAGATATTCACAAGTTGAGGTGTGGTTTTAATATGTTCCAAATACGCACGAATACGCGTGACATATTGCACAGCTTGACGATAACGACCATTGCTGGCCTTGTTACGGTCTAGATAAGCATATAAATTCACCCACTTATTCGGGTTTTTACCCTGAGACTGGATGCGCTTTTGAATCTGACTTACAGCACCAGGACCCATGTTATAAGCCACTAAGGCATACCAATTACGATCAGGGTACGGAATGTTACTATAACGGTTTAACATTTGGTCATAGTACTTTGCACCACCTTGAATGCTTTGAGTCGCATCTGTACGGTTGCTCACACCCATGGCTTTTGCTGTACTGTTGGTCAGCATCATAATGCCACGAACACCCGTTGGGGATACCGAGTCAGGTTTGAGGTAAGACTCTTGATAACCAATTGCTGCCAATAAATGCCAGTCTAGGTCGTATTGCTTGGCCGTGTTTTTAAAACTTGCCTTATAGATCGGCATACGTTTACTTAAATCACGTTGAATCACATTCCAAGAATCTTGTTTGACCACATTACGGTTGTAGAATGATGCCAACTGTCCAATTGCGCCATTTTGTTTGGTACGGCAAATAAAGCCACTCGCGGTTTGGCTGAGTGGATCGTCTGCATTTTTAAATACCCAGTTTAAGTTGCTGTTTAAACCATTCTTTTTCAAAGAAACGGTATCACCACAACTGGCTGAAAATGACGTCAAATGCTTGGCTTCAATGGTACTCATTTCGGCAGTGGTCATAGCAAAATTGGCTTGACCTTTGGCAACCATTTTTAAAGCAGTGGCATTGTCATTCACTGTTTTAAAATCTAATTGGACATTTAAACTTTCTGCATAGTTACGTGCAAGGTCGTAACCAAAACCATGTCGATGTTTACCATCCTGAAAAACAATGTCAGGATTGGCAACGGCAACAACAGTGAGTTTATTACTGTTGACGACAGCATCATATTGATGAGCTGTTTTGCTGGCATTAATACTGTGAAAAGGAATTAAGACAGTACTAAGTGCAAGCGCTTTAAATGGGAGAGAGTTAAAAGAGTTAAGGCAAAGCCTCGACCCAGAAGTTGAACTACTGTGCATGTTGTCTCCGCTACAAGTAATTTATGCCCTAAAAAGCAAAGGCAAACACGCCTCAGACTTTTTCAAGTTTGATAAATTCAATAAGGGTTGGGCAGTCATGACGTCATTCAAAAATGACTAGGGGTTTTCGGGAAATATGTAGAAAATCTACACTGGATAAAAATTAAACAAGCCTGAAAGATGTGCGCATAATAATAAGCAAAAAAATACTTGTCAAATTTTGTACGAAAAAATATTAAAATATGTAACATAAATAATTGATTTTGTTTGCGAATAAATTTTATATACTTTGCCTGTGTAGAAATGGAGGATAAAATAGGCATGTTTTGTAAAAATCAGCGCTTGCTCAAGGCCGAAAAATCATCATGAAATCTAACTTAATTACCCGTGGTGGACACGATTTATTGGTCGCTGAACTTCAACATTTATGGCATGAAGAACGACCTGAAATTACCAAAAAAGTGAACTGGGCGGCCAGTCTTGGCGACCGTTCGGAAAACGCGGATTATCAATATAATAAGCAATTGTTACGCAAAATTGACCGACGTGTACGCTATTTGGGAAAACGTTTGGAAGAGCTTCGTATTATCGATTATTCACCCGAACAAAAAGGGAAAGTCTATTTTGGGGCGTGGGTCGAAATTGAAAATGAAGACGGCGAACAAAAAACACTAAGAATCGTGGGGGTAGATGAAATTTATGATCATCATCCGCAGCATATCTCAATTGATTCACCTATGGCTCGAGCACTCCTGTCGAAGCAAGTGGATGATGAGGTCGAAGTCCTAACTCCATTGGGAAAAAAATGTTGGTATATCAATTCAATTCGTTATGAAATGGGCGAAAGTACTGAAAAATAACAAACTGCTTTTATTTTGTTCAATTAGACGTATTTTTTACAAAATAATTTGCCATTGCTGAATTTTGTTTATATGATGGCGGCCATGGAAGCGTGGCAGAGCGGTTTAATGCACCGGTCTTGAAAACCGACGAGGGCGCGAGTCCTCCGTGAGTTCGAATCTCACCGCTTCCGCCAAATTCAAAAACCCTGATGTTTTTAACATCAGGGTTTTTTTATATGTGTAAATTTAGGCAATGCAATTAGCTATGATCTCAATTTAATACATATTTATTCACCTTCAATTTTTCTGACCTAATCCAAAATTTTCGAATCGCCTAAATTTTGTATGAACGATTCGCCAAGTGTTCAAAATAAAGCAAAATAATTTGCCAAGCTGAATTTTTATTTATATGATAGCGGCCATGGAAGCGTGGCAGAGCGGTTTAATGCACCGGTCTTGAAAACCGACGAGGGCGCGAGTCCTCCGTGAGTTCGAATCTCACCGCTTCCGCCATATTCAAAAAACCCCAATGTAAAACATTGGGGTTTTTTATTGCCTAAATTTTTTGAATAGTTTTTTTCTACAGGCGAAGCTGATATACAGCATGGATATGACATGCTATTAATTATTCACAATAAACAGAAAACAAGATCAATCGATTTAGAAAAGGAATTCACCCATGCAAAAACCAGAGCTTATTCATGAACTGGAATGGCAAGCGCGTTGTCAATTGGCGGCTCTGTATCGCTTGGTGGCTTATTATAAAATGACCGACTTAATTGATACCCATATCAGCTTACGTTTAAGTCATGAACCGGAGCATTTTCTGATTAATCGTTATGGTGTGACCTTTGACAAAATGACGGCTTCGGATTTGGTCAAAATTGATCATGAAGGTAAAATTGTTGAAACCTATGATGCAGGGAAGATGGTGAATGTAGCAGGCTTTGTGATTCATTCTGCCTTACATCATGCGCGTGCAAATATTAATTGCGTGATTCATACGCATACTGCGGATGGCGTGGCAGTTTCTGCACAGGAACATGGATTATTGCCAATCTCACAACATGCGTTAAAGTTCTATCAGAACATTGCTTATCATGAATATGAGGGCATAGCCTTTTCAACTGAAGAGCGTGAAAGATTGGTACAGGATATGAGGCATTATCGCTGTATGATTTTACGTAATCACGGTTTGCTTGCGACTGGTGATAGTGTGGCACGGGCATTTCATGAAATTTACTTTTTAGAACGAGCTTGTCAAATTCAAGTAAAAGCATTGTCGAGTGCTACATTGCATTATCCAAGTCCGAAGGTTTGTGAACATACGTTGCAGCAGTTTGAAAATCCGATGGCCGAGCCCATTATTCAAGCGGCTTGGCAGGCGGCCTTGTCCTTAATTGACGATCAGCAGTCAGATTATTGCAGATAATATAATTTTCAATCATCTAGCTCATAGAGTATAGGCGCTATGCCTTATGTGCAGAAGAATAGTCATGGCTTGAGCAACGCGTTATCATGTTCATAGTGGAACTATGAGATGAACTATGAAAATCGTTGCAGATGAAAATCTGGCATTTACTGAGTATTTTTTTGCCGAATTTGGTGAAATAAAGCAAGCGGCAGGTCGAACATTGACCCATGCAGATGTCAAAGAAGCCGATGCATTGTTGGTACGATCGGTGACTCAGGTAAATGCAGACTTAATTCAACAGACCGCACTCAAATTTGTCGGTAGTGCTACGATTGGAACAGATCATTTAGATATTACTGCTTTAGAAAAGCAGGGGATTGCTTGGTCAAATGCCGCAGGTTGTAATGCACAAGCGGTTGCTGAATATGTGATTACGGCATTGCTTTATGTTAAACCTGAATTGTTGAATGCAAATGAAAAATTTACCTTGGGCATTGTTGGTTTAGGTAATGTTGGTTCACGTTTAGCCGTCATGGCAGAATTATTCGGTTGGAATGTCATTGGCTATGATCCATTTGTGCAATCTGATCAGGTGAAACAAGTTGAATTTGCAGAACTGTTAAAAAGTGCAGATGCGATTAGTACTCATGTGCCACTGACCAAAGAGGGTGAACATCCAACCTATCATTTAATCAATGCTGCTGCGCTTGCTGCTATGAAGCCAACTGCGATCTTGATTAATTCCGCGCGTGGGCCAGTGGTCGAAGAAGTTGCCTTAATTGCCGATATTCAACAGACACAGCGTAAAGTGGTCTTAGACGTTTTTGAGCATGAGCCAGAGATTTCAGCAGCGTTGTTAGATTTAATTTACGTGGTGACACCACATATTGCGGGCTATAGCTTGGAAGGTAAAGCACGTGGCACACAGATGATCTATGAAGCATTTTGTCAAACTTTCAAGCAACCGATAAATAAAGCTTTTGAAAGTCAGTTGCCCGTCTGTGAGCAGTATTTTACGGGTGCTGACTTTAAGACGGTATTACAGCGTTATTTAAAAGATATTTATGACATCGCTCGTGATGATGCCAACTTACGTGCTTGCCTAAAAGACGGCAAGGTGGATCAAAAAGCCTTTGATTATTTACGTAAAACCTATCCTTTACGCCGTGAATGGGCTGCACATGGAGGCCCAGCAGCATGAGTCAAATGAACTTTCAACCGAGTTGTGAACTCACTGCACTTCGTGCACGTGCCACGATGTATGCTCAAATTCGCCAGTTTTTTGCGGCACGTGATGTACTAGAAGTGGAAACACCTGTGCTTTCTCAAGCGGGTGTCACCGATGTGCATTTAGCATCGGTACAGGCTCAGCGCCATGTGAATGGTCAAAAGCAAACGCATTATTTGCAAACTTCACCTGAATTTGCCATGAAACGTCTGTTGGCAAGTGGCAGTGGATCTATTTACCAAATCTGTAAAGTTTTCCGTGATGATGAACATGGACGTAAACACAACAGTGAATTCACCATGTTGGAATGGTACCGTCCGGGTTTTAGCTTAAAAGACTTGATGTTTGAAGTGACGGACTTATTGAATGAAACTTTGAAACAGCGCTTTGGTGAAGTTCGTCCAACTATTTTGAGCTATAAGCATGCCTTTATGGATCGTTTGGATTTGAACCCGTTACAAGCTTCTTTACAAGATCTGAAAGATTGCTGTCGTCGTGTGGGACTAAGCTTAGATCTGGGTGAAGACCGTTTAGGCTATATCGATTTATTGTTCTCGCATTATGTTGAGCCGAGCCTCGGTTTTGATACGCCAGTGTTCCTTACAGATTTTCCACCGGAAATGGCTTCTTTGGCGAAAACCCGTGTGGACGAAGATGGTGAATTGGTTGCAGCACGATTTGAGCTATATATCGAAGGTTTAGAGTTAGCAAATGCTTATGATGAACTGATTGATGCAGACGTTTTACGCCGTCGTTTTGAGGCGGATAATGCAGAGCGCGCTAAACTTGGCTTGCATGTGATGCCGATTGATGAATATTTGCTTGCTGCATTACCGTATATGAGTGAGTGTGCAGGTATAGCCTTAGGCATTGATCGATTGCTAATGGTGGCAACGAATCAGTTAAAACTTGAAAAAGTCATTAGTTTCCCAGCTGATATTTCTTAAAAAATGTCTTGATCGGCTGATGGTAAAATTGGCCGATCAATTTAAATATTTAGTAAAACCCAAACTATAGGCTTCAAACCCTAAATTTTGATAAAAAGCATGTGCGGCATAGCGTTCAGGACGATTACCACTGTTGAGTAAAATACGTTTTAGACCTTGTCGCCGAGCGCTTTGCTCAATGGCTTGCATGAAGCGTCGCCCTAAACCTTGACCGCGATAACTGGCATCAATGACAAAAGCCTGAATCCGAATAAATCCTTCCTCAAACTCCCAACTGTATTGTTGGATAAAACCTGCATAACCAATGACGCGGTCATCAGCCGTCATCACCAAGGTTTGATAATGCTTATCCAAATGAATCAACTGCCAATGCTGTTGGAGTCGCTCTGGTGGTATTTCATAACCCAATTGGAGTGTGAGTTGATGAATGTCGAGGAGATCTTTTGGGAGGTGTAGTGGACGAATTTGGGGATGCATATTGTCAGCTCGATGGTTTGTTTTCCTTAGAGCATAGATGAATGAGCCTTGATGTGAATGCAGATATTTTTCAAAGCTTATCTATATCTGAAAGGGCAAGGTGAAATATTGCAAAAGTTAAAGTTTTAAAAATATAGAAAAGGAAAATATAGAAAAGGTAAATTAAAAAAGCACCCGAAGGTGCTCTAATTATGCTTCAACTGCATATTGACTGGTTTTTAGTTCTGCAATGGCTTGGATACGTCGTTCAATCAGCATTTCACCAATATCCGGCCCTGATACATCAGGTGGAAGATCGGCAGCTTTAATATTGCGAACCACCTGCATGGCATCTAAAACGTATTGAGCTTGCGGATAGGCACGATCCTCTAAACCTAAGCGACCACGTGAATCACATTCACAGGCTTGTACAAAGGCCTCTACGCGTTCAGGACGGCGTAGTACATCCATGCGTTGTAACAGACGCCATAATGTACCCGGTTTTAAACTCAAGGCTTGATGGCATTTTAAATGCTCTTTACATACTGAGATGGCCAATTGCTTGGTATTGGTGGGAACACGCATACGGTCACAGACTTCGGTAACGGGTTTTACACCACGTTCTTCATGCATGATATGGCGCGGTAACTCATCTACTGGAGTAAGTGCTTTGCCTAAGTCGTGTACCAGTACGGCAAAACGAACATCCAGAGAATAATTGGCACGACAGGCTTGCTGTAGCGACATCATGGTGTGAATGCCGCAGTCTATTTCAGGGTGATATTCAGGACGCTGTGGAATACCGTATAACGCATCAATTTCTGGGAACAAGACTTTTAAAGCACCACAGGCTCTTAAGACTCCAAAATATTCATCTGCATGGTCTTCCATTAACGCACGAGACGTTTCCTTCCATACACGTTCAGGTGTAAGGGCTTCAAGTTCGCCAGATTGAGCGAGATCTTGCATCAGCGCAAGTGTTTCTTCAGCCACTTTAAAACCTAAAGCTTTATAACGTGCCGCAAAACGTGCAATCCGCAGAACTCGCAAAGGATCTTCGACGAAGGCATCAGACACATGGCGAAGGATGCGTCGCTCTAAATCTTGTTGACCATGGTAGGGATCATAAATCTGACCTGCATCATCCATAGCAATCGCATTGATCGTGAGGTCACGTCGAATGAGATCTTGTTCGAGTGTGACATTGACGTCGGTATAAAATTCAAAGCCATGATACCCATGTCCAGACTTACGTTCTGTACGGGCTAAGGCATATTCGTCTTTGGTCTCTGGATGAAGAAAAACAGGGAAATCTTTACCCACAGGTTGATAACCTTGAGCAAGTAATTGTTCCGGCGTTGCACCGACAACGACATAATCTTTTTCGTGATAGGGGTGCCCGAGCAAGTGATCTCGAACTGCACCGCCTACTAAATAAACTTGCATGAAAAAACCTCTATTCTTAGAGCAATCATGCTACAGAACAGAGGTTTTCTCAAGTCACAAAGTGTGTTCAGGTCAACTAAATTAGAGTGCTAATTTTTCGTTTTCTTGAATCTCTGCAACAGTCAATGCAGTCATATTCACTAAACGGCGAGTTGTCGCTGTTGGCGTTAAAATATGAACAGGTTTTGCAGCACCCAAAAGAATTGGGCCAATCGTCACGTTACTGCCCGATGTTGATTTCAACAAGTTGAACGAAATGTTCGCTGCATCCAGATTAGGCATAATCAGCAAGTTCGCAGAACCTTTAAAACGTGAGTTCGGGTATGCGAAATGACGAATATTTTCATCCAGTGCGGCATCACCATGCATTTCACCTTCAACTTCAAGTTCAGGTGCAATTTCTGATAAAATATCATAAACCTTACGCATTTTTTGTGCGCTAGGATCATTTTGGTCAGAACCGAAACTTGAGTGAGAAAGCAATGCTACACGTGGCGTAATACCAAAACGGCGTACTTCTTCAGCCGCTAAAATGGTCATTTCAGCAAGTTGTTCAGCTGTTGGGTTACGGTTAATGTAAGTATCGGCAATAAACAAGTTACGATCTTCAAGCATCAATGCATTCAGCGTAAAGAAGTTATTGCGGCCTTCTTTTAGCCCAATCACATTGCTGACGAAGTCTAAGTGAATGTCATAGCTTGAATAAGTACCACATAGCATACCGTCAGCGACACCATGACGAACCAACATTGCCGCAATAAGTGTAGAACGGCGGCGTGCTTCACGCTGAGCGTATTCAGGCGTTACACCTTTACGCTGCATGATGCTGTAATAATCGTCAGCAAACTTATCATAATCAGGGTTTTTCTCTTGATCGACGATAGTGATGTTCACGCCGTCTTCAAGACGTAGGCCTAATTTCTTGATGTTTGCTTCAATGACTGCAGGGCGACCGACAAGGATTGGTTTTGCCAAACCTTCATCAACAGCAATTTGCACCGCGCGAAGTACACGTAAATCTTCACCTTCAGCATATGCAATGCGTTTTGGATCAGTTTTTGCTTGCGCAAAAATTGGTTTCATCATGAATGCAGAGTTATAAACAAACTCAGACAAACGTTGACGATACGCAGAGAAGTCTTGAATTGGACGAGTTGCAACACCTGAATCCATCGCTGCTTGCGCAATAGCAGGTGCAATTTCAAGAATCAAACGTTGATCTAATGGGCGCGGAATGAGGTAATCACGACCAAATGAAGCAGATTTTTCACCATATGATGCAGCATCAGCTTCGACATGTGCCATGCGAGCAATCGCATGTACACAAGCAATCTTCATCTCTTCATTAATTGTGGTTGCACCAACATCTAGTGCGCCACGGAAGATATAAGGGAAGCAAAGCGCATTGTTCACTTGGTTTGGATAGTCTGAACGACCAGTTGCCATAATCACGTCTGGACGTGCTTCATGTGCATGTTCAGGAAGAATTTCAGGGTCTGGGTTAGCAAGGGCAAAGATAATCGGATCTTTCGCCATGACTTTAACCATTTCTTTGGTCAAAATACCTGCTGCTGAAAGACCGAGGAACATGTCCGCACCTTCCATTACATCAGCAAGCTGAGAGCCTTCGATGTCTTGAACGTATGCCTTTTTCGACTCATCCAAGCCTTCACGTTTAGTCGTCAATAAACCGCGTGAATCTGCCACAACGATGTTTTCTTTTTTCACGCCAAGTGCGCAAAGTAAGTTCAAACATGAAAGGGCAGCAGCACCTGCGCCAGAAGCGACAATTTTGATTTCTTCAATTTTTTTGCCATTGAGTTGAAGTGCATTCAGTAATGCAGAACCCACAATGATTGATGTACCGTGTTGGTCATCATGGAACACAGGAATATTCATGCGTTCACGAAGTTTTTGCTCGATGTAGAAACACTCTGGGGCCTTGATGTCTTCAAGGTTGATACCACCGAAAGTTGGTTCCAATGCTGCAACGATATCTACGATTTTGTCTGGATCGTTTTCAGCAATTTCAATGTCAAAAACATCAACACCTGCGAATTTTTTGAATAGAACGCCTTTACCTTCCATAACAGGTTTTGACGCTAAAGGACCAATGTTACCTAAGCCCAGTACGGCTGTACCGTTACTGACTACAGCAACAAGATTACCGCGCGCTGTGTAAAGTGCAGCAGTAGATGGGTCGCGTTCAATTTCTAAACAAGGTGCAGCGACACCTGGCGAGTATGCGAGGGCTAAATCGTGTTGGTTGACCAATTGTTTGCTTGGTGTAACGCTGATTTTCCCCGGAGTTGGAAATTCGTGATAATACAAAGCCTGCTGTTTTAAAGATTGATCGTCCATCTGTATCTCGATTGTGTTTTGTTTATCCAATATAAAGCTGCAATGCTTGCTTTATCCGCTTGAATATAACATTAGTTGCACAGTTGGGACAGTCGAAGTCGCGTCTTTTTCAGACAATCTTATAGCTCAGGCATAGTGACTTATATTAAGTAAGTATAAGCAGGCGAAGAGATATTATTTTCAAGGAACACGGTTGCCTCTTCTTGTGGCAGTGGCTTAGAGAAAAAATAGCCTTGAGCAATGTCACATTCTAAGTCTTGTAGATACTGTAACTGCTGTTCAGTTTCAATCCCTTCAGCGACTACCGTCATGCCCATCGCTTTACCCATGGCAATCATGGCACTAACGATGGCCAATTGTTTATTTTCACCAATTTTAGAGATAAAACTGCGGTCTATTTTTAAGATATCAATTGGAAAATCAGCTAGATAGGATAGAGAAGAATAGCCCGTACCAAAGTCATCAAGTGAAATATTGATCTTACGTTTTTTTATTTCATTTAACAGTTCACGTACTGAATCTAGATTTTCGACCAAAGAAGATTCTGTAATTTCCAGTTCCAGACTGGCACCATCAATCTGATTGGCATCTATCGCTTCATCAAGATCATTTAACAATTGTCCACGGCGCAGTTGCTGCGCGACAATATTGACGGATACACAAATATTTTGATAACCCAAATTGTTCCAAAAACGAATTTGCTGCGCGGTTTTTTGCAGGACAAAACGCCCAATATCCGAAATTAAACTGGTTTGTTCTGCTAGAGGAATAAATAAGCCCGGTGGTATTAAGCCTTTTTCAGGATGATTCCAACGCACTAAGGCTTCAAAACCATAAATATTTTTATCACGGAAATTGATCTTCGGTTGGTAATACACCACCAGCTCATTATTTTGAATGGCTTTACGCAAGTCTCGTTCCAAGAAGATCCCTTGCTCTAATAATGCGGTATTTTCATTGGAATAATAACGTGTGGTATTGCCGCCCAAATTTTTTGCTTCGCTTAGCGCTTGTTCTGCACAATTATTCAGATAATCCAACTGACGGCCATGCTCAGGATAGAACGCAACACCCATCGATAAGGTGATGACATGGTCTTGACCAAAAATATTAAATGGAATGCTAAAAGCTTTATTGATGCGTTCACAATGTTCTTGTACTGAAGGGCGGATGTGCGAGATTTCATACACAATCGCAAAATCATCGCCATTTAAGTGTGCGACAAACAGAGCTTCGGCATTGGTTAGACGTAAACGCTGTGCGACTTGGCGTAACAGTTCATCACCACCATTGTTGCTGAGATATTCATTTAATGGACGGAAACGATCGATGTTTAAACGAATGACAGCCAACTGTTTAATCGAATCTTGCTGCGAAACTAAATATTGATGCAGTTGATAGTTGTAATAAAAACGGTTCGGTAAATCCGTTAAGGTGTCATAGTTTTCTAAATATGATAAGCGTTGTTCTTGCAATTTACGTTCGGTCAGGTCTGAAACGATCCCGATATAATGGGTGACACGGTTTTGATCATCGGTAATGGCATTAATATGCATCCACAGCGTCAGTTCTTTACCTGAAAGAAATTTTTCGTGCAATTCACCATCATATTCACCAATTTTCAGCACTTGTTTAATGATCGAGTAGTGCATACTGCGTTGAATTGATTTGTAATTCGCTGTGATATCAAAAAGATGTTTGCCAATAATTTGGTCGTAGTTAAATCCGGTTAATTGTTCGTAAAACGGATTGACTTCGATATAGCACAGTTCTTCATTTAAAATGAAAATTCCTTCAGCGGCTTGTTCGAGTACACTAGCTGCAAGTTTTAAACGTTCTTGTGATGTCCGTTCTTGATGGATATCACGTCGAATACCGACCATGCGCAATGGCTTATGATTATTTGGATCGCGTTGAATGACCCGTCCAATATCATGTACCCAACTCCATTTTCCTTGACTGTTTTGAATCCGATAGGTGGCCTCATAACGGTCTTTAAATCCACGTAGATGTTGAATCATTGCCGACTTAAAATGAGGGATATCATCAGGATGGATCACATGTTGTAACTGTTGCTGATGCTCTTTCGAATGTCTAAGGGTTTTTTCTTGCTTATAGTTGGTGACAACGATTTTACGATCCTTGATATTCCAATCCCAAGGACGTAAACCGGCGATTTCATGCGCAAGGACTAAATTGGCTTGTTGGTTTTCTAAATCCTTGTTCATTTGCTCAATGTCGAAGGTCCGTTCTTTGACTTTTTGTTCAAGGATTTGGTTACCTAGTTGTAATTGTAATTCGATGTCACGTGATTTGTTGACTTCATCTTGGAGCTGCTGACACAGTTCATCAGTCCATTTGACTTGTTGCTTGGCACTATCAACCAGTAGGTTGTTTTTTGCATGTAAGGTCGACACACGACGGTGAATCCGATATGACGTCATGGCGCACATTAGAATCACAATGAGCCCAAAATTAATACTCAGGCTAAATAAGTGATTTGAACTATCTAAGAAAAAGAACTGTGCAATCAGATACGGCACGATAGACGGGATAAAGGCTAAACAAAAATAATTGAGTTTTTGCGTTAAATAGGTCAAACCAAAGGTTTGTGTCACGATCAAGAGTAGGGCGGAGAGCGTTAAGGCCTGAATCGGTTCAAAGCTTTGATTGGTCGCAGGTAAATAATAAAAAATTAAAAAGATACCGCTCGCAATCAGCGTACCGACTGAAAAACACTGAAACTGTAACCAACGATGCGCAATCATCAGTGAATATTGTTCAGGTTTAAAATAAACGGTGCTAATCAGCCAGCATAAACTGACAAAAACTTCGGTAAAAATAAACCAAATATTGAAATACAAAGATGGCGATTTATAAAAAATTTGATATATCGAAAAAATATATAAGCAAATAATCAGAATACTGACTAAAAAATAGCGGCTATGGCGAATCGTGTTCGCAATTTGAGCAGTATGATTGTACTGCTTGATATATTCATCTTGTTTATACGTCATGAATATAAAAATCCTGCCTTAACCAAATCTAGATCGTTGTATTTGTATTGTTCCTGAGAGTATTTGTTTATTCTTAGTAACAAATCATTTGTTTTTATTGACTCTAGGGTAATTGCGTTACAAATAAAAAGCAATATCAAGGATGCCATCATTGATGCTTTCAGATGAACTATCGAGTAAAAATTAAATAGATTTATAATTTAAAATTGAAAGTGCAACTACAGGTGCAGTTTCTGTGCGAAGGACACGTTCACCGATACACCAGTTCACGAAACCTTTCTCATTTGCTGCGCTGATCTCTGCTTCGCTCAAGCCACCTTCAGGGCCAATCAGTAAGGCAAAGTGCGGGTCAGCATCAGCTAATACATCAGCTTCATCTTTATTGGGTGCGAGTACCAATTTAGTTGTCGGCAGATCACTTTCCAACCATTTTTCAAGGGAAAGTGGCGCAAGTACTTTAGGGACAATGTTGAGACCACACTGTTCGCAAGCTGCAATGGCAATACCTTGCCAATGGTCGAGTTTCTTTTGATCACGATCGTACTTCAAACGCATTTCACAACGTTCTGAAGTGAGTAGTTGAATTTCCGAAACACCGAGTTCCACAGCTTTTTGAATCGCATAATCCATGCGGTCGCCTTTGCTCATCACTTGACCCAATAGTGCCGTAAAATGTGGTGTGCGATTGCTTGGATTGAATTGCAAAACTTGGACGGCAGCCGACTTTTTAGCGACTTCAACCAATTCAACATGGTATTCGCCACCTTGCCCATTGAACAAAGTGGCAGTTTCGCCTACTTGAGCACGTAAAACTTTTACCCAGTGATGAAACACTGTTTCCGTTAATTCAACAGTCGTATCAACAGTTAAATCAGCTTCAATATAAAAACGTGGCATTAAAGTTTTACTCTCAAAAAGGTCGAAATGTCTTATGCAAGACCGAGGTCTTTCACAAGTTGACGTGTAGGGTCAGTGGTGTTCATGGTGTAGAAGTGCAAGCTTGGCGCACCGCCAGCAATCAGGCGTTCGCAAAGTTTAACAATCACTTCATGACCAAAAGCTTTGATAGAAGCAGTGTCATCGCCATAAGTCGCAAGCTGTTTACGAATCCAGCGAGGAATTTCTGCACCTGTACCATCAGCAAAGCGGATTAAATTGCTTGCATTGGTAATCGGCATAATGCCTGGCGCTACAGGAATTTTCACGCCTTCTTTTTGAATGCGCTCTACAAAGTAGAAGTATGCATCTGGATTAAAGAAGAACTGTGTCAAAGCTGCGTTTGCGCCCGCATTGGCTTTATCGCAGAAACGTTTGATGTCGAGATCAAAGCTGTCTGCTTGCGGATGCATTTCTGGGTAAGCTGCAACTTCAATTTTGAAGTGATCACCAGTGTGCTCACGAATGAAACGCACCAAGTCAGTTGCATAAGGCAATTCGCCTAAGCCTACTTGACCAGACGGCAAGTCACCACGCAGCGCAACAATACGGTCAATGCCTTGTGACTTATACAAATCCAGCAATTCAGCAATACGTTCTTTGCTGTCACCAATACAAGACAGGTGAGGGGCAACCGGTGTGCCTTTACCGTTGAAATCGTTCAATGTAGACAAAGTGCGTTCACGGGTAGAACCGCCTGCACCATAAGTCACAGAGAAAAATTCAGGATTTAATAATTGTAGTTCTTGGTGTACAACTTTAAGTTTTTCCGCGCCCGCATCAGTTTTGGTCGGGAAGAACTCAAAGGAAATAGGAATCTGTTTTGACATGTTCAAATCCTTTTTTTATAAATACTTTTATTTAAAAAAATCCCCTCATCCTAACCTTCTCCCAGAGGGAGAAGGGACTTCCATTATGAAAGTAATAGTTATTTGGAGTTAACAACAAATTTGCTTTCACAATGAAGAGTTCCCTCTCCTTTTAGGAGAGGGTTAGGGAGAGGTATTTATAAAACTTAGTATTTATAAGCCTCAGCTTTGAACGGGCCTTCAACTTGAACACCGAGGTAATCCGCTTGTTCTTGAGTCAAAGTCGTCAATACGCCACCGAAACCTGCAACCATTGCTGCAGCAACTTCTTCATCTAATTTCTTAGGAATAAGTTCTACGCGGATCGCCGCTTGTTTTTGATCTTCAGGAAGATCAGCAAATTTTTCAGCGAATAGGTGCATTTGCCCCAATACTTGGTTAGCAAAAGAACCATCCATAATACGCGATGGGTGACCAGTTGCGTTACCAAGGTTCACCAAACGACCTTCAGAAAGAAGGATTAAGTAATCGTTTTCATTTTCGGTACGATACACTTGGTGAACTTGTGGCTTCACTTCAACCCACTTGTAACCGCGTAGGTAGTTTGTATCGATTTCAGTGTCGAAGTGACCGATGTTACAAACTACAGCGCCAGCTTTTAATGAATCAAGCATTGCTGCGTCACATACGTGGTAGTTACCAGTCGTTGTTACGATCAAGTCAGTATTTTGAAGAAGGTCAAGGTTGATGTCTTCTTTCTTGCCAGTTTGAATGCCATTTTTATACGGAGCAACAACTTCGAAACCGTCCATGCATGCTTGCATTGCGCAGATTGGGTCAACTTCAGTTACACGTACAATCATGCCTTCTTGACGAAGTGATTGAGCAGAACCTTTACCTACGTCGCCATAACCGATTACAAGCGCACGACGACCAGATAAAAGCATATCTGTACCACGTTTGATTGCATCGTTTAATGAGTGGCGGCAGCCGTATTTATTGTCATTTTTAGACTTGGTTACAGAGTCATTTACGTTAATCGCTGGAACTTTTAAAGTACCGTCGCGGTGCATTTCGTAAAGACGTTGAACACCTGTAGTGGTTTCTTCTGTAATACCGTGGATTTTAGCAATCACTTCAGGATATTTTTCGTGAACAAGCGCAGTTAAGTCACCGCCATCATCCAGAATCATGTTGGCATCCCAAGGTGTACCGTTCACATTGATTTGCTGTTCAAGACACCACATGTATTCTTCTTCAGTTTCGCCTTTCCAAGCAAATACAGGAATACCTGCAGCAGCGATTGCAGCAGCAGCGTGGTCTTGAGTAGAGAAGATGTTGCATGAAGTCCAGCGTACTTCTGCGCCCAATTCAACTAGAGTTTCAATTAAAACTGCAGTTTGAATGGTCATGTGGATACAGCCAAGGATTTTCGCACCAGCAAGCGGTTTAGCCGCTGCATAGCGTTTGCGAAGACCCATTAGGGCTGGCATTTCTGCTTCTGCAAGTTTGATTTCTTTACGGCCGTAGTCAGCTAGTGAAATATCGGCAACTTTATAATCTGTAAATGAAGCATTAACCGCGTTCATCACGATCTCCTTAATAAAAACAATTGATCATTATGTTCGCGGATGCCGTTGTTGATTGGAGCGAGTGTCCAACCGAATCGTCGAGCCTAGCGATCTTATATTTAGTGCCTATAAGAAAGTCGCAGCATCCCTCGACTAGGGCAGTATTGTACTTGGAAATAGAGTGAGTTCCAATCCGAAAATGCTTAATATCTGACTTATAGGTTTTTTGATCTGTAAAATTACGTCGCGAATATTTAAATTTCATAAATCGGTCAGGAGTATAAGAATAATGATTAAACCCGTAATGGCTTTATTGATGTTTTGGCCTGTTATTGTCGCGGCCAACGACTCAACAGGCTACGTGGCAACAGGCGGTGTACAGTATCTGAAAAGTAAAGACATTCAAATGTTCAGTGAAGACCTGTTTATTAGTAAAAAAATCATTAAGGTCGATTATCAGTTCAAAAATTTAAGCAATAAAGATGTGACTGAAACGGTCTTATTTCCGTTGCCAAAAGTTGAAAACTTCTTTGAATCTGATTTTGCCAATACAGAAAAGCTGCTCAAAAGTTTTAAAGTTCAAGTGAATGGAAAAACGATTCAGCCTGAAATGCACGTACGCACTTTTATTCAAAAAGATGAGAAAACAGCGCCGATTGATATGACTGAGAGTTTTAAGCAATGCGGATTTACGGAAAAAGACATGCTGAATCCGTGGAGCAGGCAAGATGTTGAATATAAAACTTTTGAGGCAAAGCTTAGAAACTGTAAAAATGCAGCGCTGCAAAAAGTATTGCCCAAAGATTTGAGTGAAGAAATTTCATGGTCATCTCAGGTGATTTATAGCTGGAAGCAAACGTTTAAAGCCAATGCGCTCACACGTGTACAGCATCAATATGCACCGCTAGTGGGTGGGTCTGTGGCTTTATATCCTGATGAATATAATAAAAGTTATTGTATGGATCAAAACTTTAAGGCAGGACTCAGAAAGGCTAAATCACA
Source organism: Acinetobacter sp. YH01010 (assembly GCF_013420775.1). Classification (NCBI taxonomy): domain Bacteria; kingdom Pseudomonadati; phylum Pseudomonadota; class Gammaproteobacteria; order Moraxellales; family Moraxellaceae; genus Acinetobacter; species Acinetobacter sp. YH01010. Next base: position 27,896 of record NZ_VOYF01000017.1, read on the forward strand.
GCATGCACCATTTCAAGCGCTGGGCTATATCTTAAAAACTGGTGCCAATTGGGCAAAGCCTATTCAAGATTTTAAACTGACTATCGAGCGTGATGCAGGAGAGTTGGTTTCTTTTTGCTGGGCAGGTAAAGTGAAGAAAATCAGCGCTACGCAGTTTCAAATGGTTGAAAAGAATTTTGTGCCCAAACAAGATTTGGACATTATTTTTGTGCATGTGAAATCAGGTCTGGATTAAAACTTGCAGGCAAAACTGCTGCGATTTGTTTATCATCGTCCATAAGCAATTTTGAGTTTTGATATATGTCGATGGAAATACCTGATGAGTTGGCAAATTTAGAAGCCAATGGCGGCATTTATGCAGTGTGGATGTTGCTGCAGCACTTAGGTATAGATGCAGACATTCAGCAGCTCATCGAAGTTTGCGCTTATGAAGCTGGCCATGGCACAACAACCATTGGTTTGGCTGTAGGACTGAAAAAGTTTGGCTTTCTAGTAAAGTTTTACACAGAGCATGATCCTGAGCTGCAAGACAGTGAAAAACGCAGCTATGCAGAAGCGGATCAATTGGAACTGCCTATATTACCTGCAATTGGCTATGCACAAATCCAGCAGGCTTTTGAACAAAATCAGTTTGTGATTGTCTATTACGACACCCTAGAAGGCGTGGGGAATCATTCCTTGGTGTATGACATTGATGAGACAGAGATCAGTTTCTTTGACAGCTTTGATGCCATGCCAGCAGACGTATTTGAACAGCAGCGTGGTGCGGAAGGCATTTGCCGACAAGTCATTATTGTGGATGTAAATGATTATGTGGCGAGCTGAGCCATATTGTTGAATGAAAAAAGCCCATCATGAGATGGGCTTTATTTTTTAGAAAATAATTGGATTATTGCTCAGCCATATTGGCTTTTTCATTCCAAAAATCTGCTTTTTCTTCATCGGCGTCGATGCCTAATCCATTGGCATAAATAAAAGCCAAATCACGCATGGCCTGAACTTCACCTAATTTTGCAGATTGTTCAACCAGTTCAATGGATTTAGCGACATCTTTTTCCACCACATCGCCGCGACGGTAAAAATTGGCCAATTCTAAAATAGCAGCAGGATGGTCATGCTTCGCCGCTTGTTCTAACCAGCGGTGCGCATGTTCAAAATAGGTTTTAGATTCTTCCGGATCTTCTTCGAGCATATCTTTGGCATAGACTGCATAGCCTTCACCCAGCCAATACATTGCTTCTACATGACCTAACTGAGCTGCTTTGAGTGCCCATTCTTCTGCAAGTTCAACATGCTCATCATTTTCACTTTGCATATAAATTTCAGCCAGTTCAAATTGAGCATCTTTATTGCCTGCCATGGCACGGTTATATAAAGCAGGAGAGATCGAAAGTTCAGACATGTGTAATCCAAAAGAGCAGAATAGGCATAGCCTAATCGGTTGGCATGAAAAAAGCCAATCCGAAGATTGGCTTTCAATGTTTAGAGAAGCTTGTCTAATGAATTAAAATTTCAATAACACAGCTGACAATACAAATACGACAACCAATGCACCAATAATTTTCCAAAAATATTCAGCGATATAACTAATACATAGCCCGACAAATAAAGCCGCAATAGTCAGCGCGCCAAACCAATAACTGATGTTATTGCTCGGCGTGCCAAGAGAGAGGCAAATTATCAAGGCGATGATCAATAGCGCCCAGCCGACTAGCGTGGCTAACCGTGTTTGGCCCACACTTAGTTCTTTGCTGTAGAACTGCTTTTGATGTTTTGACATGCTGCTTGCCAAGGCAAAAAAACCTAAGCTACTCAGTGTCCAAATCAGGAGAAAGAACATCATGCTTCAACCTCCTTTGTGCCACGTGCTTTTTTAACAGGCAGCCCTTTATGCTTTTTCACTTTATAAAATGAATAGGCAAACAAGATAGCCAAAAGCCACATTGCAAGATCAAAGGATGCAATCATCCATTGGCCATTTGCCATGGTATTCCAAAGCGGTTGACCACCAGTCATGAAGTTTACAATCGGCAGTAAGGCAAAAATTGCTGTGGCAAAAGCTAAAAGTTCTAGCCACGCTTGACGATGCGTACGGAACATCGCATAAATAAGCGTTAGTAGCCAAACAATAAAGAAACTACGAATTTCTAATTCCGAACGGTTTTCAAGTTGTGCGGGAATAAAACGGTTGGCATAGAAAAATGCTGCGCAGGCAATCGGCAAACCAATAATCGCTGCAATATTGGTCACTTCAACCGTGCGGTAGCCAAATGATTTAAAGCCTTGTTTTTGCTGTTGCGGCGCACGTTTTACACACCACAGAATGAGACCTGTAGCGACCATCAGTGTGCCTACAATCCCTGAAATAAACAGCAGCCAACGTAGTGCTAAATCTACACCGCGTGCTTCATGCAGCGTAGTCATTACATTGTAAATACCCATCGGTACAGAAGGGTGCTTTAACTTGGCACTTTCATCAGTTAGGTCTTTGCCAGTTACGCCATCAAATTGTTTGCTTGCATAGACATTTCGATACGCGACACTTTCACCATGTAAGGCACGTAGCTCAATTTTAGCTTGGTCTGTATTTGGTGCAATGATGCTAACGGTACTAATCGGATTGGTTTTCCATTCAGTCTGAACCGCAGTCACGATTGGCGCTAAGTTGGTCAACGGCGCAGCAACGACAGGTTGCTCTTCACGTTTAGAGCGACGATCTCCTCGACCTTCACCACGGCCCTCAGCACGATTTTCGCCTTGGTTTTGCGCAGAATTGGCACGGGCTTGCTGTGGGCGTTCGCCACGTTCTTCGCGTCCTTGGGCAGATTCACGTCCTTCAGGTTTATTTTCTTGAACTAGGGCACGATTTTGTTCTTGTAAAAATTGTCCCCGGTTTTCATAAATACGCTCAATCCCCCAAGGCATGATCGCAAATAACAGCAGCAACAGGCCACTAAAGGTGATCATGATGTGGAAGGGAAGCGCAAATACTGCGGTTGCATTATGTGCATCGAGCCAAGAACGTTGTCCTTTACCTGAACGAAAGGTAAAGAAATCTTTAAAGATTTTTTTATGAGTAATCACACCACTAATGATGGCAACTAACATCAACAGTGTGGCTATCCCGACAAACCATCGCGTCCACATACGTGGCATACCATATAGTTCGAAATGGAAACGATAGAGAAAATTACCACCACGCGTATCGCGCGGCTCAAGCACTTCACCTGTAGCACTATCAATGTAGATTTGTTTACCGCCACGGCGTGCGCGAGGGTCTTCACCTTGTTCACGCACGGTAATTAAGGTGGCATTTTGACGCGTATTCGGCAGCAAAATATTCCAAGCACCTGCATTTGGATGATTTTGCTGTAAATAATTCAGTGCGACTTCAGTTTGTTGGACTTGTGAACTGGCTGGAACAGATTGATGCAGCTCAGGAGTCATCCAAACATTGATTTCATTTTTAAAGAAGCTTAGGGTCCCGGTCAGGAAAATAGCATACAGCAACCAACCTAAGATTAGGCTAGCCCATGTATGCAGCCAAGACATGGACTGTCGAGGTCCCTCTACTTTTGCATCAACACGCATTTTAGCTTCCCATCATCATGTAAATGGCATACAAACACACCGCAGGGATCACAATGCCTAAAGTTGCTTTGAGGGTTTTATTCACCATAAAGACCCAAATAAATGCACAGCTCCACAGGATAAATGAAATTAAAGTTGCACTCATAGCTGCACTTCCACGGTCTTCGCTAAATACATCTGCAATTACGATGGCAGATAGCATTGCGACAACATATCCGCCCACTAAAGCGAGGGCAAAGCGATAGAAAATCATCAAGCGATAGGTCAATAGAGAAGGAGTGTCTTTACGCGTTTTAGGCAGCGCAGATTTGAGGGGTGTCACGAGTGCCTCAGGTGGTGAGCTATTCATAAAATACTTAAGCGCTTGGAAATTGTATTAAAGTTAATATAAATGATAACAATTATTATTAATAATTAGAATAATGTATTCACATAATTATTGATATTTCAGCATGCTGAGTAGAAATTGATTTAAAAAGAGGGGAAATAAAGGCAAAAAAATAGCGACCGAAGTCGCTATTTTAGAATGCAAGAATGCTTAATTGTCTACATTATTGCTCTTGTTGAATGCCTGCAACCAACCAGTCTTGATCAGAACCCGCAGGTTTAACAAAATGCCATACTTCAGCAAATGGCTGTGGCAGGCTATTTAAGTCTTCGCTTACCGTACCTGTAAAACGCACACTTACAACGTATTGACCATTTTCGTTAGCAGAATCGACCACCATAGCATTTAAGTTAGAAAACTCAGCAACGTCTTCGTCTTTATTCGCCATAATGTCGTTATACATAGACTGGTAAAGATCAGGCGTTAAGTAACGCTGAATTTCAGAAATGTTGCTTGCCGTATTCATCGATTGAATGTGGTTAAAACGCTGACGTGCAACACGTAAAAATGTTGCTGGTTCTGTACCATCAGGCAATTGATTGCCGCTGTTGGTATAGGCAGCACCAAAAGGCGCATTCGTTGCAGCAGCTGCACCAAATGGAGCATTTGAAGCTGCTGAATTACCGCCTACAGAATTACCAAAAATATTCGTATTGTCATTACCTGCACGAGGTGCAGCATTTTGCTGGCCAAACGGTGCATTGTTTGCACCGCTGTTTGGCGCATACGGATTGTTAGCGGCTAGTTTTTTTTTTGCGCCCATCTTACGGAAAATGAAGAAGGCAACAGCAGCGGCAAGTAAAATCCAGATCCAGCCTGGAATACCACCTTTCTCTTCCTGTTGTTGAGCTTGCGCTTCAGAAGCTGCTTGACCGTTATTGTCATCGGCCATCGCATTTGCAGCGACTGCACCAATTGCAGCACCAGCCACACCAGCTGCAACCATTCCGCCCACATTCGAGCCAGATTTAGCTGGAGCGCCAGCAGTTGCAGGCTGTTGAACAGGAGCAGATTGACGAGGTTGCTGATAAGACTGAGTTGGAGCAGCTTGACGGCTCATACCATGGCTTTTACCACCACCGGCACGTTTCGCTTCTGCAATCGGCGCTACCAAAAGGGCTGCTGTTAAAAGAGCAGTCATCAAACCACGCTGTCGAACTTCCATCAAATTTTCCTATATCTATATAAATTTAAAATAGCCATCTAGTTATGCCGCCATTTGTACTGAATTTCAATAGAACATCGGTAAAAAATTGAAAATTCATTCAAAATAAACTATTCAACGTGACTAAGACTCATCGGTAAGTGTAATTGCCTGACTCAACGCCTCATGTAAACGTGCGACAGAAATAATCTCTACACCTGAAATTGGTTTTTGCGGTGCATTCCCACGCGGTAAAATAATGGTTTTGAAGCCATGCTTAATGGCTTCTTTGAGTCGTTCCTGTCCATTGGGTACAGGACGGATTTCGCCTGAAAGGCCGACTTCACCAAATACCGCCAAATGCTGTGGCAGGGCTTTAGCTCTTAAGCTAGAGGCGCAGGCTAAAAGTACCGCAAGGTCAGAACCGGTTTCAGTGATTTTTAAACCACCGACGACATTGACATAGACATCTTGTCCAGCGGTTTGTACGCCACCATGACGGTGCATAACGGCTAAAAGCATGTTTAAACGGTTTTGTTCTAAACCTAAGGCCACGCGTCGAGGTTGTCCGTGTGCATCATCTACCAAAGCCTGAACTTCAACCAAAAGTGGGCGTGTACCTTCACGGCTAATCATGACGATAGAGCCCGGAATGGCTTCATCATAACGACTCAGGAAAATAGCGGAGGGGTTTGATACCTCGCGCAGACCTTTATCGGTCATGCCAAATACACCAAGCTCGTTGACCGCACCAAAACGGTTTTTCACCGCCCGAATCATACGGAAGCGCGAGTCAGACTGACCTTCAAAATACAAAACACAATCGACCATGTGCTCAAGCACGCGAGGGCCAGCCAAAGAACCTTCTTTTGTTACGTGACCGACGATAAACAGTGCTGTGCCACTATTTTTGGCAAAGCGGGTCAGGAGTGCAGCCGATTCACGAATTTGGGAAACACCGCCCGGCGCAGACTGGAGTGTCTCGGTGTATAAGGTTTGGATCGAATCTAAAATGGCAACGGCAGGGCGTTCATGTGCCAATACTTCACAAATACGCTCGACACAGGTTTCTGCCATGACTTTGAGTTGATCGGTCGGCAAATCTAGGCGTTGGGCACGTAGCGCCACCTGAGACAAAGATTCCTCACCTGTGACATATAAGGCAGAACTTTTACTCGCCGCCATATAGGTTGCGGTTTGTAGCAAAATAGTGGATTTACCAATGCCGGGGTCACCACCAATCAGCACTACTGAACCTGTGACCAGTCCACCGCCAAGCACACGGTCAAATTCACCAATACCTGTTGCCATTCGGGTTTCATGCGAAACAGAAACTTGATTTAAGGTAGTCACTGCTGCGGCTTGACCTGCATAGCCACCGCCCATTTTAGGCTGCGCACGGTGTGTAACGGCGGGTGCAAGGCTGACTTCGACTAATGAATTCCATTCACCACATTCGGTACATTGACCGGCCCATTTGGGATGATCAGCACCACATTGTTCACATCGATAGACACTTTTTGCTTTCGCCATAATATTTACTGTGCACAAACTCAAATTGAGTCACAGCATAGCGGTGAATACATCGAAAAACCAAGTTTTTATCGCATGAAATGACTGTTGAAGGTCAATTGATGTCGTTTTATTTTCAATAGCTGCACTTTTATATAGTAAGCACTTTATAATAGCGCATTATATTTTTTGAAATGGGTCACCACATGACTGAACTATTACGACATATCGATGCCATCGCACGTGAAAAAAATCGTGATGTGTTATTTGTGCATTTTGAAGAATATGATCATCAACATCCTGAAAAAAATACGGTGCGTAATGACGTTATGCACTGGTTTGACCTGCAAAATATCGACTATTTCCCTTGTATGGGGCTAGAAGGTGAGTCTTTGATCGATAGCTATACAGGTGATTTATACCTCGACGTGCCTTTCGATGAAAGCAGTCCTGCATATAAAACCCTCAGTGAATACCTTGAAGATGAGCAAGGGAATATGAAAATTCAGGGGGTATTGTTCTTTTCTTTATCCTTGGAAATTGCCCTAGAAATCGAAGCCGATTTGATGGAAGCCAGTGCTGTAGATTCTGAATATGCTGAAAATGAGTTTGGTGACCAATTTGGTGAAGGCTTTATTGAAGATGCTGAAGCAGATCCAAAAGATGAAGCAGCCAATGAAAGCAACACGAAAAACGACAAATTTGATGATGGTCAAATTGGTACGATTCAATAAGTAAATATTGATTTTCAGTCCGAATAAAAATGCCACGTGAATTCACGTGGCTTTTTGTTTAGCAGGGGATTAGTACAATTCACCTGATTTACGACGTTCAATAAAATCTTTTGATTCTTTCACAATGATGCCTGAGAGCAATAACAGTGCAATACAGTTTGGTGCAGCCATCAAACCATTAAAGGTATCGGCAAATAACCAAACGAGATCGAGTGTTACGACACAGCCGACAAAGACTGATGCGATATAAATTAAGCGATAAATCAGTACTGACTTTTCACCTAAGAGGTATGTACAGCATTTTTCACCATAATAGCTCCAACCCAGAATGGTTGAATAAGCGAAGAAAATAATACCGAAAGTTACGACCCAACCACCGAAGCCCGGAAGTAGTTTGTCAAAAACACTAATCGTCAAAACTGCACCGGTTTGATCACCAAAGCTTTGTCCCGCCATGATGAAGCCCATCACAAGTACGATACCTGTAATAGAGCAAACAATGATGGTGTCTAAGAACGTACCTGTCATAGAGACAAGACCTTGACGTGCTGGGTGGTCAGTTTTTGCAGCCGCAGCGGCAATGGGTGCTGAGCCCATACCTGCTTCATTAGAGAATACACCACGTGCCACACCATAACGAATCGCAGCACCAATCGCACCACCCGCAGCAGCTTCGCCCGTAAATGCATAGCTAAAGATCATTTTTAGTGCAGGGATCACCAATTCAAGGTTGGTGAAAATAATGATTAAGCCACCCAATACATAACCTACCGCCATAATTGGAACAATAAATGAAGAGGCTTTAGAAATGGATTTGATGCCGCCTAAAATAACGAGTGCAGAGAATATGGTGATAACGATTGCAGTGGTGAGTGTGTTGATCCCTAAGCTGTTTTGCACAGCAAGCGCGACAGTGTTCGACTGTACTGAGCTACCAATACCAAAGGATGCCAAAGTACCAAATAGGGCAAATACCACTGCCAACCATTTCCACTTAGGCCCAAGTCCACGTTCGATGTAATACATCGGACCACCGTTCATTTCGCCATTTTCATTTTTATGACGAAACTTTACAGCGAGTACACCTTCACCATATTTGGTTGCCATACCAAAGAGCGCGGTTATCCACATCCAAAACACTGCGCCCGGACCACCGAGCACACAAGCGGTGGCTACACCGGCAATATTACCTGTACCAATGGTGGCTGAAAGTGCGGTCATGAGTGAGGCAAAATGTGAAATATCGCCATCATGTTGATCTGCTTTAGGATGCTTGCCAAAGACTTGTTTGAATGCGAAAGGCAACATGCGAAATTGCCAGAAAAGCAGTCGGAAGGTGAGGAATACACCTGTTCCAACAATGAGGACCAACATGTATGGGCCCCAGACCCATCCACTGAGTGTTTCCATGATATTTTGAATTTCTTGCATAGTATCTTCTTCTTATCGGCCCTGAGTGAGTGAATGCTACATTTTTGATATCTGTAGCAATTGATATGCCATTGTTAGAAACTTCCATGATTTTTGGCATAAATTTTTATCGTTGGTAAAATATTTTTTGCATAAAATTTAAGTTATTACAAGTAAATTGTTGTTTTATTGGTCGCTTTAAAATGTGAACTGGCGCTAAGATTTTTATATATAAGAAAAATAAATTAACTTTGTCACTTAATCCGAAAATATAGATGATGAAAAATAATTTTGTATTTTCTGAAATTTTTACGTTAATTTGTCGCAATTGGAACGCGAAGTTGAATTAAATAATGTCAAATGAAATTCATGGATCGCACGCTGATAGCGGCGATTTGAAACGAAGCTTGTCCAACCGACACCTGCAATTGATTGCGATTGGTGGTGCGATTGGTACAGGTTTATTTATGGGGTCAGGAAAGACCATCAGTTTAGCTGGTCCGTCCATCCTTATTATCTATATGATTATTGGTTTTATGGTTTTCCTCGTCATGCGTGCATTAGGCGAGTTATTACTATCAAATCTTGAATATAAATCTTTTATCGATTTTGCAACCGACTTAATCGGCCCGTGGGCAGGTTATTTTGTGGGTTGGACCTATTGGCTGTGCTGGATCACTATAGGGATTGCTGATTTATCGGCCATCATTTATTACCTGCAATTCTTTAATGGAGGTAACCCGTTCTCGCCCGAAGAAGGGGTGATGATCAGTGTTGCCGCCATTGTTTTTATCATGGGTTTAAACCTTGTTACGGTTAAACTTTTTGGTGAATTAGAGTTTTGGTTTGCACTGATTAAGATTATTGCAATCGTGGTGCTCATTGGTGTCGGTCTTTGGATGATCTTTACCGGTTTTACCTCATCGACAGGTGAAATCGCATCATTCACACATTTATGGTCACATGGTGGTCTATTCCCAACAGGAGTAACTGGCTTCTTGGCAGGTTTCCAAATCGCCATTTTTGCCTTTGTCGGCGTAGAACTCGTGGGTACTACGGCAGCAGAAACCAAAGATCCAGAACACAACTTGCCTAAAGCTGTGAACTCGATTCCGATTCGTATCATTATTTTCTATGTGCTGGCACTTGTGATTGTGATGTCCGTTACGCCATGGAATGCCATTGACCCAAGCATTTCACCATTCGTGAACTTGTTTAGCCAAGCCGGTATTGCTGCTGCTGCGATTATTATGAACTTGGTTGTGTTGTCATCAGTTATGTCATCGATGAATAGTGGTGTGTTCTCGACTTCACGTATGTTGTTTGGTTTATCTCGTGAAGAGCAAGGTCCAAAAGCGTTTGGCCGTCTAAACTCACGTGCAGTTCCGGCAAATGCGTTGTATTTCTCGGCAGTTTGTTTACTGTTGGGTGCGGCATTACAGTATTTCGTACCGAACACGGTTGAAGCCTTCACTTTAGCAACTACACTGTCGACGATTTTATTTATCTGCGTATGGCTCATGATTATCTGGAGTTATATCGTTTACTATAAAACTCGTCCTGAGTTGCATGCGAAATCAACCTTTAAACTACCGGGTGGTTTATATACCTGTTGGCTCGTGATTATCTTCTTCATCGGCATGATTTATGTCTTGTCGCTAGAAGCAGATACCATGAAAGCGCTCATGGTGAGCCCGATTTGGTTCATCATATTGATTATTGGCTATTTCGGTTTTTATAAGAAAAAGCACCATTAATTTACATTTTTAATCTGATGTAAAAACATAAATAGCTGCTCCTGAGGGGGCAGCTTTTTTATTTGGATATGGACTTATTTTAAGTTAAAACAGACTGTTTATTAGCGTTTCGATTTGTATTAAATAGCATTCAAATTGATATGCTATTTCAGTGAAATCAATAGCCTGATCGAGCTAGAAATAAAGACAAATAAGGATTGAAAATAGCACCATCAAAATTTGCTTAAATTTAGTGCAGAATGGCAAAAAGCTCACTTGGAATTACAGGGCTTTTCTTTTATCCGCGGGTTGATCACGTTATACTCGGAAAAATCTTTTCATTAGGTACGTTTATGTATCGTTTTATGAATTATAAAATTATTGTATTAGCAAGTGCTGTGCTGCTGACCGCTTGTGGTCAGTCTGGTGCATTGCATTTACCTTCAGATGCAAATGCAGATAAGCGCGCAAAATATCTGATTTATCCAGATACGCCTGCACATCAAAAGCAGGAAAAACAAGCGGCTCCTGTTGCAACTGAATCGGAATCTTCAAATTCTAACCCTACACCTTAATGCTTTTATAGAAAGGATACTTTCATGAGTTTCACCCGTACGAATGGGGTATTGCATGCAGAGCAATGTTCTTTACAACAGCTTGCACAGCAATATGGCACACCGCTTTATGTTTATTCAAAAGCTACTTTTGAAAAGCATTATTCAGATATGGATCGTGCATTTAGCTTTATCGACCATCAAATTTGTTTTGCGGTAAAGTCAAACTCTAATCTTGCGGTGTTAAACGTACTTGCCAAGCAGGGCGCTGGTTTTGATATCGTGACGGGTGGTGAACTCGCACGTGTGTTAAAAGCCGGTGGTGAAGCTTCTAAAATTGTATTCTCAGGTTTGGGTAAAACTGAAGCCGATATCCAAAAAGCATTGGACGTGGGTATTGCATGTTTTAACGTAGAATCTCATGCAGAGCTAGATCGAATCCAAAAAGTTGCTGCGGCAATGGGTAAGAAAGCACCGATTTCATTGCGTGTAAATCCAGATGTGGATGCTAAAACCCATCCTTATATCTCTACGGGTTTAAAAGAAAATAAATTCGGCATTCCTTCAGACAGCGTTTTTGAAACTTATGCGTATGCGGCATCATTGCCAAATCTTGAGATTATCGGGATTGATTGTCATATCGGCTCACAGTTGACTGAAACTCAGCCTTTTGTTGATGCACTTGATCGTGTCATTGTGATGATCAATCAACTGAAAGAGATGGGTATTCATCTAAAACATATCGATATCGGTGGTGGCTTAGGCGTAACGTACAAAGACGAAGTTCCGCCAACCGTTGAAGAATATGCTCAGGCAATGCGTCCAGCTTTAGAGAAATTAGGCCTTAAGGTGTATATGGAACCGGGGCGTAGTATTTCTGCAAATGCAGGTGTGTTGTTAACCAAAGTTGATTTACTCAAACCGACCAATCATCGTAATTTTGCCATTATTGATGCTGCTATGAACGACTTAATCCGTCCCGCTTTATATGAAGCATGGATGGATATTCAGGAAGTAACGCCTCGTACTGATACAGAAAAGAAAGACTGGGATGTTGTTGGTGCGATTTGTGAAACCGGAGATTTCCTCGGAAAGCAACGTCATTTGGCGATTCAAGAAAATGATGTGCTTGCAGTATTGGGTGCGGGTGCTTATGGTTTTGTCATGAGCTCAAACTACAACAGCCGCGGACGTGCTGCTGAAGTGATGGTTGATGGTGATCAGTCTCATTTGATTCGTGAGCGTGAAACCATCGAATCCTTATGGGAACGTGAACGTTTATTGCCTTAAGGAGAAATTCGAGATGTTATTAGAATTTACCAAAATGCATGGCCTTGGCAATGACTTTATGGTGGTCGATCTAATTAGCCAACGGGCTTATTTAGATACAGTGACGATTCAGCGTTTGGCTGACCGTCATTTTGGTATTGGTTTTGATCAGCTTTTGATTGTAGAGCCACCTGATTTGCCTAATGTCGATTTTAAATATCGTATTTTTAATGCAGATGGTTCGGAAGTTGAACAATGCGGTAATGGCGTACGTTGTTTTGCGCGCTTTGTGCATGAACGTAAGTTGACCAGCAAAACCAAAATCAAAGTACAAACCAAGTCAGGTATCGTAGAGCCTGAATTAGGTGCGAATGGTTGGGTGCGCGTCAACATGGGTTATCCACGCTTTTTGCCGCATGAAATTCCATTTATTGCGGAAGAGCCTGAAAACTTATACGACATTGCATTGGCGAATAATGAACAACTCACCATTGATGTGGTGAGTATGGGTAATCCGCATGCAGTGACGATCGTTCCTGATGTTATTACCGCAGACGTTGCTAAAATTGGTCCACAAGTCGAATCGCATGAGCGTTTTCCACAGCGTGTAAATGCAGGTTTTATGCAAATTGTGGACGAGAAACATGCACGCTTACGTGTATTTGAACGTGGTGTCGGTGAAACTATGGCCTGTGGTACAGGTGCTTGTGCAGCGGCAGTATCAGGTATGCGTCGTGGTTTATTAGCTAATTCGGTCGAAATAGAGTTGGCAGGTGGTAAGCTGCAAATTGAGTGGCAAGAAGGTGGTGTGGTTTGGATGACTGGACCAACTGCAACAGTTTACGAAGGACGCTTAGATTTAAGTTACTTCCAAGGTTAAAATCAAAGCCCTGATTCATTCAGGGCTTTTTTCATAAAATAAAAAGTGAATAAAAAATTATAATTCAATTGGATTGGAATCAACATGGAACAAATAAACGAAGAAATAAAAGAAGAAATCTTAGAACAACTTTTTCATAAAGCCTTACATGAACCCGCGTATCGACCCGAATTTTTAGCTCAGTTATTGGCAGCCAATGTGTATTGTGTGGGAACAACAGGGGGACGTGATTCACGCATTGCCGAAGATTTGATCTTGGATGAAGGCGACAGTGTTCAATTGAAATCATGGGAAGATGAAACATATGATTGCGTCATTCCATTTTTTACGTCCTTGGAAAAAATGCGTTTAGCAATATCTGAAGAGGAGTCGTATATCCGGCTACCAACCAAGGCATTATTTGAAATGACTTTAGGAGCAAGGCTTGTATTGAATCCACAATCACCTGATGCGACGAAGGACTTTGTACCAGAAGAAATTCAACATTTGCTGAACGGGCAGTATATTCAGCCCTCAGAAAACTATGAAGTTACGGAAGATACGGAAGTTTTAATTGGTCAGCCGGCGGAATATCCGCAGTTTATGATTGATCAATTAAGCATTTTTTTCGGCACAGAGCGTGTGGTAAAAGCTGCTTATTTAGCGCAAATGCTGAATCAAGCTCGAGATGATTCACCGACTTTGTTGATCGGATTAGATTTAGAAGCAGGATTATCTGAACAACAAATTCAAGAATTGCACAGTAAAATTGGTCGTATCACACAGGATAGTTTAAAAGAGCAATGCCCAGTGGATTTAATCCATGTCAATCCGCACAGTGTCGATGGTGTAGAAGGGTATTTGCTTAATGAAACGCAAGCTTTTTACCAACGTGTTGATGGTAAGCCTAAGGGGTTCTTTGCTAGACTCTTTTCATAAAACAGATATGTAAGATCGCTTTAGAGAACGTACCACAACGCTAAAGCACATGTTGAAATGGGAGAAGACAGGTGACGATGGATCAGAGTCAACTACTGGCTATGTGGTTGAAGGAACGTGAAATTCAAAATCAGTCTAAACATACCTTGCAAGCGTATGAGCGCGATGTCAGTGATTTTCTCCAATTTTGTACAATACGCAACTTGCCACTGCATGATGTCGAAAAGTCAGATCTGCGTGAATTTGTTGCTCATAAAGTGGAACAGTTTCAGCTCAGTCCAAGTAGTTTGCAGCGCATGTTATCTTCGATACGCCAATTTATGAAATGGGCAGAACAAGGAAATTATCTCAATTTTAATCCTGCAGATGATTTTCAGCTCAAACGCCAATCACGTCCTTTACCTGGATTGGTCGATATTGAAACCATTAAACAAATCATGGAACAGCCTGAGCCGGAAAGTGAAACTCAACGGCAGCTTTGGATACGTGATAAAGCGATTTTGGAGCTGCTCTATTCAAGTGGTTTACGTTTGGCTGAAGTGCAGGGCTTAACCATTCGAGATATTGATTTTAATCGCCAACTGTTACGTATTACGGGTAAAGGGAATAAAACGCGCATTGTACCTTTTGGTTCTAAAGCCAAAGAGGCTGTGATGCATTGGTTGCAATTATATCCTGCATGGCATGGTGATTTTGTCCCAGAAGCCCAAGTTTTTATCACTCAAAAAGGTAATCCACTGGGGGTAAGACAAATAGAAAATCGAGTTAAATTTCAAGCTCGACGTGCAGGTGTAAATGTCGATTTACATCCGCATTTATTACGACATTGCTTCGCTAGCCATATGTTGTCCAATAGCGGTGACTTGCGTGCTGTACAAGAAATGTTGGGTCATAGTAATTTAACCACTACACAAATTTATACCCATGTGGATTTTGATCGATTGGCACAAGTGTATGATCAGGCCCATCCAAGGGCACAGCATAAAGATTCGTAACAATTGCAAAAACGACTTTGGTACTCAGTGGTCTAAATTTTGCTTAAATTCACAGGCTAGATTTCACATTTTGCATCCTAAAGTGGTCTACTTCATGAAAATTAAATAAGGATGTGAAAAAATATTGGTAAAATTGACCGACATTTTGAACTATTGTCGCATTATAAAAATTCAAATTATCGGGTATAAAAATTGTCCATTATTGAATTGACGTAAGTGCCGAAGTGAAATTCGCCATTTACTAAATTGCTGTACCGTTAAAAATATATAGGCCATACCATGATTTCAGATATTCAAGAAAAATATGACCAGTTAAATGGTCAGCAAAAAGAAATTTTTGCAGGATACGGCTTACGCCAGATCAAACACTTTGTTGAAATCAGTTTGCCTGAAGTAGAAGCTGTATTGCCTGAAGGTGCGCAGCTACAAGGGATTAATGCCGATGGTAAAGTTCAGGCGTTTAATGCGGCGACGGGCCAATACTTTATTTGGATTTCGGATAAACAGTGGCAGCTTAGCAATAAAGCAACTGTAAAATTTGACAGCAAAGAAGATGCTCTCACCATTTGGCGCATTTTTGATTTGGCACAATATGAACTTATTGACCTAAGCCACATCCATCGTGACTTTTTGGAAAATCAGCCAGCCTAAACTATCCGGCAAATATACAACTCATGGGCTATCTTCATTGGATTTGGATGTTTAGCCCTTATATCACTTATACCATGACATCTTGATTTGCTCTTGTGCAGAGCGTTAGAGTGTTGACCTCATTTGGTTTTAAGCTTTCAAATGTACATTTGAGGTGAGCCGATGGACTTTCTTTGCATAGCTTAGCTGCCTAAACAAAATCTCTAAATGCCAACCCTTTTCGCTGCTCAGTGATTTAATTCATTCAGTCTTGATAGTGTGAGCCGGCTTTGTTGCACAAACCTATCTGTAAAGGCTTTTTCAGCGATATAATTTTCAAATGAAGAAGCCTACACACAAAATCTACCGCACAACCAATTGGCCCGCATATAACCGAGCACTCATGAGTCGCG
>NZ_VOYF01000016.1:0-40113 GCF_013420775.1 Acinetobacter sp. YH01010
GAGGATCAGAAAGCTTGTTTGAATCGATGTATTTCATCCGCAGATTATGCACGAATGCTAAGAAATCCGGAGTGCAAATATTAACCAAAAAGAAGATCGTTTTTTGATTTATGAAAGAGATCTAATTGAAAGATATGTATAAAAATCAAGTTGATAATTATGATTCGTGGTTGGATGGGCTGTATAGTAAAAAATTAATTCTTGGCTCAAAAGGAAAAAATGATTTTGTTATGGAGCATGCAATAAAACTTTGTGAAAAGAAAAATGTTCAATCATTTTTGAAATCTAGATTTCATGCCATATATATTGATGAAGCTCAGGATAATAATATTCAGCAATATCAACTGGTTGAAATTTTTATCCAGCTTGGTATTAAGATTTTAATGGTGGGTGATGAAAATCAAACTTTGTATGAATTTAGGGGGGCTTCTACTAGTGCTTTTAATAAATATATTAATGATGAAAGATTTGTTAATTATGAATTAAAACGAAACTTTCGATGTCATCATATTATTAATGATATTGCTAATTCTTATAGTTTTCCTGAAACTCATGTACATCAGGATGGTATGGGTTATTTTGTTATAAGAATAGAACAATTAAACGCAGTTGTTGAAAAAATAAAAAACGAGTCAATAGTTTTTTTAAAAAAAACTAATTTTGATTTAATTGATTATGATGGTAAATTTTCTATCCTAAAGGAAATCTCTTTTTCACCTGATTTAGATGATATGGCTAAGAGGATTGTAATTTGCTTTTTGAAAATTAAATTCAAAGAAAATTATTATTTTTACAGTTTATTGGATGAATTACATATTGATGTTGATAAGTTTAATAAAAAAGAAGTTGATTTAATTAGATGTAAGGTTGAAAAGTATATTTTTGAAAATGATGATAATTTGGATGAAGTTTTCAGTTTGATCGGATTTTATGAGTTAAAGGATAAAATATATGAAACATATCGCTCATTAGAACAGTTAGTTGAAACAAAAAATTTTTTTCAAAATACTAATAAGCATGTAACTATGACCATTCACTCCTCGAAGGGATTGGAATTTGATAATGTTATTCTCAGAGTAGATGATTTATATCATAACGATAATTTTCAAAAGACTAATTACTATGTAAGCATGACTAGAGCAAAAAAAAGGGTATTTGTAATTTTTTAAAAACTAATTTAAGATATATCTTAATTAATCTTAAGGTGTATCTTTGCTATGTTAAATTCAGACCTTCTCGCACTAAGCGAAAGTCCTGTCAAAACCCGAAAACGCCTGTTTGAAGCAGGGCACATGAAACTATTGGTGCTGCATCTTATCTCCCAAGCGCCTAAATTCAGCTATGACATCATTAAAGATGTAGGAAATGTCGTTGGCGGCGGTTACAGCCCAAGTACAGGTACGATCTACCCAACGCTCAACTATTTAGAAGAACAGCAGTACATCCATGCAGAACTGAATGCCGAAGACCGTAAACAATACAGCGTTACACAGTCAGGCTTAGAGCACTTAGAGGCAGAAAAAGCCACAGTAGAAAAAATCCTGTGCCGTTTTGATACCCGCAAGCAAATCCATAACAATGAACAATACGTTGATATCAAACGTGCGATAGAAAACCTAAAAGCATTACTGCGCATCAAAATTCAGCATTGTGAGCTGACACCCGAGCAGGTCTATGCCATTGCAGAAAAAATCGATCAGGCGGCAGTCGAAATCAGCCGTATGGAGGTGACGCAATGAAACAGCATCAATATGAAATTACGCTCAAGCACATTGCCGATGCACAGGGCAATCCATCGACCTATACCGAAGCTTTAAAGTTTAATGCCTACAACCATGATGACCTGTTTAAGGTGCTGGAGCATTTGACCAAAGCGCAATTATTAGATGATGAAAAGACCAAAGCCTTTGCCGTGGGTCTGAAACTATTTGGTGAAACTTTGTTGGAAAATAAAGACCATCCTTTATTTAAAGATTTCATGCCGTATTTTGGTCAGTTTATGAAAACACTAAAACAAACCGTAAAAGCCCAGAACGCAGCCCAAGACGAATAATAGGTATTTACAGATGAATCAACTCCCAAAATTTCATCCCAAACACATGACTTGGCTGATGCCCTTAATCTTGTCCGGCATTATGAGCGGTTCAATTTCTTGCTTTAACATGCTGATGAATAAAGGCTTGGTTGAAGGTTTTCTTGGTATTTGGCTTCGCGCATGGAGCATGTCGTGGATGATGGCCTTTCCGCTCATTTTGATCGTGTTGCCATTGGTGCGTAATACGCTAATGAAGTTTGTACGCCTGCCGAATGAGCCTGCATCCAAATAAAAGGAAAATTTTCTTAGTCATCGTCTGAGTGTGACTGCATCGCATCTTGAATGATGGTTGTTAATTCAGTCAGTGATTTGACACCTGCAATACGTTGAATCACTTGCCCGCGATAAAACAGCAAGGTTGAAGGCAGTCCATAAACGTTATAGCGCAAAGTCAGTATCGGTGAGGAATCAATATTTACCTTGCCAAATTTGAGCCGTGCATGCTGCGTAGATATTTGCTTTGCACACTGCTCAAATACAGGGAAATTCTGCACACAGGGCGCGCACCAATCTGCATAGAAGCGAATCACGGCAAAACCATCGAACCATTCATAGTCGCTAGCGTTATCTTCATTGTATTCAACGATCTGAGACATGCTTGGCCTATTATTCATTTACGAAATACAGTACAGATTATACATAAGTCCATGTTTATTCATTCTGCGGCATTTCTATGTTCAAATAGTGCAGAGATAGATGAATAGTCAATAATTGAAAAGGAAAAACAATGTCACAGCAAAGCATGCAGCAGGTCATTATTACTGAGCCAGGCGGTGTAGATAAACTGGCCTATGAAAGCGTTGCCATCCCAGAAGCGAAAGCGGATGAAGTGTTGGTAAAAGTGCATGCCTTTGGCATCAATCGTCCAGACATTTTACAGCGCCAAGGCTTGTACCCAATGCCGAAAGGGGTAACACCAGTACCGGGTCTGGAAGTGGCAGGTGAAGTGGTTGCTGTCGGTGCTGATGTCACTTTGTTTAAAGTGGGTGATAAAGTCTGCGGTCTGACCAATGGTGGCGGTTATGCAGAATATTGCGTGGTGCCTGAAAGCCAAACCATTCGTATTCTTGAAGGTGTAAGCTTTACTCAAGCAGCGGCCATTCCTGAAACCTTCTTTACAGTTTGGGCAAATGTATTCCAAATGGGTAAAGCCAAAGTAGGTGAAACGGTACTTATTCATGGCGGTACTAGCGGTATTGGTACTACAGCGATTATGTTGTGTAATGCTTTAGGTATGAAAACCTTTGCGACGGTAGGTTCAGATGAAAAAGTCGCTGCGATTTCAAATATCACTCATGCGATTAACTACAAGACTCAAGACTTTGAGCAAGTGATTAATGAAGCGACCAATGAGCAAGGTGTAGATGTTATTTTAGATATCGTTGGCGCACCGTATTTGGCGCAGAACCTCAATCTATTACGTCGTGATGGTCGTTTGGTCTATATAGCCTTCTTAGGTGGTGCAAAAGCCAAAGAAGTAAAACTGGGTCAAATCATGATGAAGCGTTTGACCATTACAGGCTCAACCATGCGTGCGCGTAATACTGCAGAAAAAGCAGAGATTGCGAAAGGCATTCAGGAAAATGTTGTTCCGTTATGGTCTAAAGGTGAATGCCTGCCAATGATTTACAAAATATTTAAGTTTGACCAAATTCAAGAAGCACATGCAGCCATGGATACAGGCGAGCATGTGGGCAAGATTGTGGTTGAAGTGATCTAAAGGATTATTTTTAAAACGCGATATATTTGCAGGGTGTTTTAAAATAATTAAAGAGGGCAATGTCCCTCTTTTTTATTGTATTCCTATCTGATTTGACGCAGTAACATCAAAAGCACAATTTGATTCAAATAAAAGAATGATACGCGGTAAGGTCATCCGCAAGTGTATGAGACAGGGTTGTTTTTAATCAAAAATGTTTTTGCAATACTTTGAATAAGTAGACGCTAGTGAACGAGTTTTGCGGATGACAATGGTTTTGGGTACTTTTGCCGAAACAAAAGTACCTCCAGCCGAAGGCTAATCCCTTTATTCAATCCCTAGATGTAAGACTCTGTCGAGTAGATTTAAATATCGGTAAATAATGTGAAATTACTTTTACGTGCGTAACATCTGTTGCTAAATTTTAGACATAAAAAAACCAGCTTATCGCTGGGTTCTTTATTACACCATCTTCAGTAGTAGAAAAATGGTGCCCGAGGCCAGACTCGAACTGGCACGCTTTGTGGGCGGGGGATTTTAAATCCCCTGTGTCTACCGATTTCACCACTCGGGCTTAACAAGATTGGAGGCGGAGGTCGGAATCGAACCGGCGTACACGGAGTTGCAGTCCGCTGCATGACCACTCTGCCACCCCGCCATGTCTTGTTGATGCGTATATTAGCAAGCTCTGAAAAAAAAACAATAGCAGATTCATCTGTATGAGCATAAAAGCAGCATACAAGGTAAAAAATTTAAAATAATCATGTATTATGTGCAAAATTGATTCATATCATCACTTGGAGAAGTGCCGTGGCATTAGTTTTAGATGGTCGTGCATTGGCGAAGAAAATTGAAGCTGACTTGTTGACTCGCGTAGAAGCGCTAAAAGAGAAAACTGGTCGTACCCCAATTCTTGCGACTATTTTGGTAGGTGACGATGGTGCATCTGCAACTTATGTACGTATGAAAGGGAATGCTTGCCGCCGAGTTGGTATGGATTCATTAAAAGTTGAGCTTCCTAAAGAAACTACAACTGAGCAATTGCTTGCTGAAATTGAAAAATTGAATGCAAACCCTGATGTTCACGGTATTTTGTTACAACACCCAGTACCGGCTCAAATTGATGAGCGTGCTTGTTTCGATGCGATCTCGCTTGAAAAAGACGTAGATGGCGTAACTTGCTTAGGTTTTGGTCGTATGGCAATGGGTGAAGCAGCATATGGTTCAGCGACTCCTGCAGGCATCATGACCATTTTAAAAGAAAACAACATTGAAATCGCAGGGAAACATGCGGTTGTTGTGGGTCGTTCTGCAATTTTGGGTAAACCAATGTCTGCGATGTTACTTGAAGCAAATGCGACAGTGACTACTTGCCACTCACGTACTCAAAACTTGGCTGACTTTGTAAAGCAAGCGGATATTATTGTGGGTGCGGTTGGTAAAGCAGAATTGATTCAAAAAGATTGGATCAAACCAGGTGCAGTGGTTGTTGATGCTGGCTTTCATCCACGTGATGGCGGCGGTGTAGGTGATATCCAATTGGTGGGTATTGAAGAAATTGCTTCTGCGTATACACCTGTTCCGGGTGGTGTAGGCCCAATGACCATTACAACGTTGATTCGTCAAACTGTTGAAGCTGCTGAAAAAGCGTTGGGTTAATCTTTTAATAAAAAGATCTTAAAGTCACAACGGAGTCTTACCGTTGTGACTTATAAATGTAAGAAGCTCGTATGTTACTTTTGTTTCGGCAAAAGTAACCAAAACCATTTGTCATCTGCTGAACTCGACATAATCAGCCTTTTGATTAATGGTGTCGCAGAAACAGTGTTCATTCGATTAAGGTCTGTCTCGCACAGCAGCAGATGACGATGTCGCGTATCTGATACGTTTATAAATTCAAATAAAATCATCTCCAAGGCTTAATATGAGCTGTACTTTCCAATTTCCCAAAGCCCCTGAACATTTACTGAAAGCACTGCATGAAGTCATTCCGCATTGTGAATTGCATGCTCAACAGTTGCCTGAAACACCTATTTCTCTATGGTTGATTCCACCGGTATTTCCAACCGATAAATTGGATGATGAAGTCATTCGTCGTATATGGAATGATACGCCGTATTGGATTTTCTGCTGGGCTTCAGGGCTTGCTATGGCGCAGTGGCTATTGGCTGAGCCGCATCATGTCAAAGATAAAGTGGTATTGGACTTTGGTGCAGGTTCAGGCGTGGTGGCGATTGCAGCAAAAATGGCAGGGGCGAAACGCGTGATCTGCTGTGACATCGACCAAGTGAGCCTAGATGCATGCCGTGCCAATGCAGAGTTGAATAATGTTGAACTCGAATATTTGGACGATCTGTATAAAGCCGAACAAGTCGATATTTTATTGGCTGCAGATGTGCTATATGACCAATGCAACCGTTTCTTTTTGGATGAGTTTTTAAAGTTTGCTCCAGAAGTGTGGGTGGCAGACAGTCGTGTGAAAAACTTTAGTCATCCTAAATATGAAAAACTCGATGAACGTAGCGCAACAACATGGCCTGATTTGGATGAATCACCTGAGTTTCGAAATGTGAGTTTTTATAAAACCCTATAAATATTGAACCCATAAAAAAAGACGCTCAAAGCGTCTTTTTTTTGTCTTTTGAACAGCAAATTTGATTAAGAACAAGTATAACGAACCACACGTAAGGTGGCAGGGCGAGCATCGAGTGCATCGCGTGCGCCTAAGTTTTCAGAGTTACGAAGGTCTGGGGTATTTGACAGACCGAAGTTCGCACGTGTATTACCAATTTGACGGCCGTACTGGGTATTTTCCAAAGCAGGATTTGCAATTTCGTTCACGCTTAAGATTTGTAATTTATAGGTCTTTTGCGTATTTAATACTTTTTGGCAAGCACGTTGTAATTTATTGGCATCCAGTTGTTGGTTTTGGCGACCCGCTAAAGTATAGGCAAGTGTTGCGCTATCTTCAGATTTGGACTCTATTTGAAAGCCCGTTTGACCATTAAAAGCACGTGGAGTGCTTTGGCAAGCAGCCATCGACATTGCAACAATACCCAAACTTAAAACTTTGTAAATATTTTTCATCATTCATTCGCCGTGTGTATTTGTATGCTCAGTATGCCATAGTCCGTCTGTCGACTCGATGGCGAAAACCAAGAAAGCCAAAGAAGTTTGATTAAATTATGATGTGGACGAGTCGATGAATGGATGGAAATGGAGATAAAAAAAGCTCATCAAAATAGGCTTTGATGAGCTTAAGTGGAATAGCAGGGCTGAGCGAATTAATCGTCAGTGATCATGCTATGTTTTTTGGTATCTTTCATGAAGACATAGGTAATTAAAGATAAACCAATCATGAATGTAATGTAGTAGAAGAAGTAGTTTTCATGGCCTGCATTTTTGAAGCTCAAAGCCACAAGTTCTGCGGTACCACCAAAGAGTGTATTTGCAATGGCATAAGGCAATGCAACACCTAGAGCACGAATGTGCGCAGGGAACAACTCTGCTTTTACTACGGCATTAATCGCAGTATAACCAGTGACAATCACCATACCACTCATGCAAAGCATAAATGCTGTGGTTGGGCTAGTCGTAGAACCGATACCGTTGAAAATTGGAATGGTGAAGAGTACACCAAGCACACCAAAGGCGATCATAATTGGCTTACGACCAATTTTGTCTGAAAGCGCACCGACAGCAGGTTGTAAAAGCATAAAGATGAAAATCGCAGCAGTGGTAATTTCGGTAGCTGTGGTTTTCTCAAAGCCAGACGTGTTGACCAAATATTTTTGCAAATAAGTGGTAAAGGTGTTGAACGCTAAAGTACCACCGGCAGTTAACATGATCACAGTGAAGGCTTGTTTAGGGTATTTGGTAAATAACGCTAAAGCACCTGATTTTGGACCACCATTTTTAGCTTGTTCTTGAGCTTCTTTAGAGGATTGAGTTTCAACTAAACCGCGACGAATCCAGAACACCACAATAGCGAGTAATGCACCGATGAAGAACGGAACACGCCAGCCCCATTCAGTTAAAGCTTGTTCTGAGAAATTGCGTTGTAAGATAATTAAAACGCAAAGTGCCAATAGCTGACCTGAAATCAGTGTGACATATTGGAAACTTGAGAAGAAGCCACGATGGTTTTTACCTGCCATTTCAGTCAAATAGGTGGCACTAGAACCATATTCACCACCAACACTTAAGCCTTGGAGTAAACGCGCTAAAAGTAGAATAGCGGGTGCGAGCATGCCTACAGAATCATAGGTTGGTGCACATGCGATCATCAGTGAGCCGACACACATCAACGATACAGACAGCGTCAAACCTGCTTTACGACCTTTACGGTCCGCATAAATACCCATGACCCATGCGCCGATTGGACGCATTAAGAAACCGAGTGCAAAGACTGCAGCTGCTTGTAAGAGTTTTACAGTATTGTCACCGTCAGGGAAAAATTGCGGTGCAAAGTAAAGGGTAAAGGCAGCGTAGACATACCAGTCGTACCATTCAACGAGGTTGCCGGCAGATCCGCCGAGGATAGATTTGACACGAGTTTTTCTATCCAATTGTTCAGGAACAACTGGCTCAGATGAGTTTGACACATCATTCTCCAAGGAATGAATGCAAAACATATCCATTTAAACTCTTTGGGAAAAGTTTAAATCAATATATTTTGTCGAAATGGGAGATGGAACTATATTTATTTAATTTATACTCCTGTTGTCGCAGAAAATCATGCGACTTTAGTCTATAAAATGCGATATTTTTGACCAGATACATTTTTCACGACTAAATGAAAAAAAACAAAGCCTCATAGACTGAGGCTTTGATGGGGAAAACATGCTGTTTTTGATCAGATTGATCAATAACTCATCTTCAAATAACCCTGATCAATGCTCCTGAATTTTGGAATGGTGTTTGGTGTCTTTCATAAAGACGTAGACCAATAATGAAATAAAAATCATGATGGTCACATAGATAAAGAACCATGACTCGTGACCAGCTTCTTTAAAACTCAGCGCGAAGAATTCTGCCGTACCACCAAAGATGGTATTTGCAAGAGCATAAGGCAGTGCAACACCCAATGCGCGAATATGCGCAGGGAACATTTCTGCTTTTACAACCGCATTGATCGAGGTGTATCCCGTGACAATCACTAGACCTGCGAGACAGAGCCAAAATGCAGTCCAATAATCTTGAGTTTGTCCTAATGCACTAAATAGAACATAGGTGAACAGCACCCCTAAGATCCCAAAAGCGATCATTAAAGGCTTACGACCAATTTTATCGGATAGACCACCTGCTAGTGGTTGTAAGCACATAAAAATAAACAGTGCTAAAGTGGTGATTTGCGTGGCCTCAGGTTTACTAAAGCCAGAGGTATTGACCAGATATTTTTGCAAATAGGTGGTGTAGGTATAAAAAGCCAATGTACCCCCAGCTGTTAAAAATAACACCGTGAATGCTTCTTTCGGATAATGCTTAAATAGAGAAAATAAGCCTGATTCAGGCTGGTCCTTTTGCTCTTGTGCATTTTTGAAGGACTGGGTTTCTAGTAGGCCACGTCGAATACGGAAAACCACTACCGCTAAACACGCACCGATAAAGAACGGAATACGCCAGCCCCAATCATGCAATTGTTCTTCTGTCAGCAACCATTGCAAAATAAGTAGTACGCACAGTGCAGTCAACTGACCTGCAATCAGTGTCACATATTGAAAGCTTGAAAAAAACCACGACGGTCACGGTCAGCCATTTCACTGAGGTAGGTCGCACTAGCGCCATATTCACCGCCGACACTTAAACCTTGAATTAGTCGTGCAACCACAAGAATAATCGGCGCCAAAATACCAATTTGGTCATGCGTTGGAGAAATGGCAATCATCAATGAGCCGATACACATGAGTGTGACGGAGAGGGTTAAACCTGACTTTCGACCTTTTTTGTCTGAATAGATCCCCATAATCCATGCACCAATGGGTCGCATGAGGAAACCGACTGCAAAGATGGCCGCAGCTTGGAGAAGCTGTGCAGTCTGGCTACCTTGAGGGAAAAAAGCATGGGCGAAATAGAGGGTGAATGCTGCATAGACATACCAATCGTACCATTCAACAAGATTACCGGCTGAACCACCGAGAATGGATTTCACTCGGGTCTTTGTATCTAAATTTGATTGAGTAACAATTTCTTCCGTCATTTTAAAATCCATCTTTTTTTATTATGTGAAAATATCTTATGCGTATCGAAAAGCATGAAATGTAAACTAAAAAAGAGGTTTTGTTTAAAAAGTGTACAAATCAACAACTTGTCATGAATTTTGCTTTGAATAATGGTTTGGGCCTTAAAATGATTGATTTCATACTTGAGCCAGCAGGCTTTTAAACGTACATTTAAAATATAACTTCTCATTTAATGAGGAATACAAAAACTCAGCGTAAGGATATCGTGACCAAAATAGGTATCTTGATCAAAAAATCATGATCAATGAGAAAAATAATAAAGCAAAGAAAACGAAGCATTGTTGAATAAAAAGATAGAGTGGGAGGGAGCGATGAATACAGAACAACAATCAATATATGACATGGTGGTCATTGGTGGTGGAATTAATGGTGTTGGTATTGCCTGTGATGCTGCGGGGCGGGGTTTAAGTGTTTTGCTCTGTGAAAAAGACGATCTCGCGAGCCATACTTCATCTGCAAGTAGCAAATTAATTCATGGTGGTCTGCGCTATTTAGAACATAAAGAATTTCGTTTGGTACGTGAAGCACTGGCAGAACGCGAAGTTCTGCTTAAAAAAGCCCCTCATATTATTCGACCGATGCGTTTTATCATGCCACATGAACCGCACTTACGTCCGGCTTGGCTGATTCGGACTGGATTATTCTTTTATGATTATTTGGGTAAGCGAGAACAGCTTTCAGGCTCAAATGGTATTGAATTTGATGTGGAAGCTAGTCCTTTAGCATCCAAATTTACCCGAGGGTTCGAATATTCCGATTGTGCAGTAGATGACGCACGCTTAGTTGTACTCAATGCAATACAAGCACGAGAACATGGTGCACAGATTCTGACTCGAACAGAATGTTTAAATGCATATAGTAAAGGTGGAATTTGGCAGGTATGTCTAAAAAATGCCAAGGGATTGCAAAATGTGCAGGCTAAAGTATTGGTGAATGCGGCAGGTCCTTGGGTTGCTGACTTTATAAAACAGGGGTTAAAGCAAGAGTCACCTTATGGTATACGGCTGATACAGGGTAGCCATATTATTGTGCCAAAGCTCTTTGACGGTGATAAAGCTTTTATTATGCAAAATGATGATCATCGCATTGTCTTTGCGATTCCTTATTTAGAACAATATACCCTGATCGGCACGACAGATCGTGAATATCAAGCAGACCCAAATCGAGTAAAGATAAGCCAAGAAGAAATCGATTACTTGCTTGATGTGTCAAATGATCACTTTAAAACTCAATTGACGCAAACGGACATTATTTCAACTTATTCAGGTGTGCGTCCGCTGTGTGATGATGAGTCAGATAATCCAGCCGCAGTCACGCGAGATTACACCTTGGCACTGACCGATGTAGAAGGGGCTGCATTACTTTCAATCTTTGGTGGCAAACTTACCACTTACCGAAAACTAGCAGAAGCGGCATTAGATCAGCTTAAAACGGTTTTTCATCATCGATCCAAACCTTGGACTGCTGATGCAACATTGCCTGGTGCGGAAAATTTAGAATCAGTAGAGCAGTTGATGGTTGAAATCCAACAAAAAGTGCGAGGGGTTTCGATCAGTCTAGCCAGTCGTTGGGCGCATGCTTATGGAACCCGTGTCTGGATTTTGCTGAATCATTTAACTTCGATTGATGAATTGGGTCAAAACTTTGGACATGGATTGTATGCTCAAGAAGTGGATTATTTGGTCGAGCAGGAGTGGGCGAGAAGTTCTGAAGATATTTTGCAAAGACGGACAAAGTTATATTTGCAATTCAGCGCAGCTGAAGTTGATGTTTTGGATGAATATTTAATGGCAATTCGCATAAAACAAAAAGCTCAAGATGTGGCTTAGTGGATATAAAAAAGACCGCACAAGGCGGTCTTTTAAATCTTTCTTAATCCCTCTTTTAAAGGAGGGAAATTAAAGGTCGATTAAGCAGATTTTTTTACAGCTTCTAAAAGTTCGTCTTGACGTACTTTAAGTGCTTTTGGTAAGCGATCACCAAGTTTGTTGAACAATTCAGTGTGGCTTTCAAGTTCTTTGATCCATTGATCTTTATCTTGAGAAGTTACAAGCTCGAATTGCTCTTTAGTGAAGTCTGAACCAGTCCAGTTCAATTGTTCGTATGTTGGAACAAGGCCGATAGGTGTTTCAACAGCGTCTGCACGACCTTCACAACGGTCAATGATCCACTCAAGAACACGCATGTTTTGACCGAAACCAGGCCATACAAAGTTACCTTCAGCATCACGACGGAACCAGTTCACGTTGTAGATACCAGGAAGTTTATTGCCAGCAGCTTTAGCTTTAGCAGCAACTTCTTCACCAAGTTCTAACCAGTGAGAGAAGTAGTCAGCCATGTTGTAACCCGCAAATGGAAGCATTGCGAATGGGTCACGACGAACGATACCTTGTTGACCAACAGCAGCAGCAGTTGTTTCAGAGCCCATAGTTGCAGCTTTGTAAACACCGTCAACCCAGTCAAATGCTTCTGAAATTAGAGGCACTGTGTCTGCACGACGACCACCGAAGATGAACGCAGAAATTGGAACACCTGCTGGATTTTCCCAGTCAGCATCAATAGAAGGACATTGACCAGCTGAAACGGTGAAACGAGCATTTGGATGAGCTGCTTTTTCTTCGCCGGTGTGTGGTTGACCTTTCCAGTTAGTCAAGTTAGCAGGCGCTTCTTTGGTAAGGCCTTCCCACCATACTTCACCTTCGTCAGTTACAGCAACGTTAGTATAGATTACGTCTTTATGAAGAGTCGCCATACAGTTCGGGTTAGTCTTGGTATTTGTACCAGGTGCTACACCGAAGAAACCAGCTTCAGGGTTGATTGCATATAAACGACCATCTTCACCTGGTTTGATCCAAGCAATATCGTCACCTACAGTTTCAATTTTCCAACCTTCGTAACCCGCTGGTGGAATCAACATCGCGAAGTTTGTTTTACCACAAGCAGAAGGGAATGCAGCTGCGATGTAGTGTTTTTCGCCTTGTGGGTTAGTCACGCCAAGGATGAGCATGTGTTCAGCTAACCAACCTTGTTGACGACCCATAGAAGATGCAATACGTAAAGCTAGGCATTTTTTACCCAACAATGCGTTACCGCCGTAACCAGAACCGTAAGACCAGATTTCACGAGTTTCTGGGTAATGAACGATGTATTTTTCAGGGTTGCAAGGCCAAGCAACGTCTTTTTGACCTTCTTCAAGCGGAGCACCAACAGTGTGTACGCAAGGAATGAAGTCACCGTCAGTACCAAGTACGTCATAAACAGCTTTACCCATACGAGCCATTTTAGACATGCTTACAGCAACGTAAGGAGAATCAGTAAGTTCGATACCGATGTGAGCAATATGAGAACCTAAAGGACCCATAGAGAAAGGAACTACGTACAAAGTACGGCCTTTCATTGAACCGTCAAATAAACCATTCAGACGAGCACGCATTTCAGCTGGAGCTTCCCAGTTGTTTGTTGCGCCTGCATCTTCTTGTTTTTCAGAACAGATGTAAGTACGACCTTCAACACGAGCAACGTCAGAAGGATCAGAATTAGCAAGGTAAGAACCAGGATGTTTTTCTTGGTTAAGTTCTTGCATAGTGCCGTTAGCGATCATCAAGTCGATATAACGTTGATATTCTTCTGCGCTACCGTCACACCATTCGATTTTTGCTGGTTTGGTTAATTTGGCAATTTCTTCCACCCAAGCAATTAGCTTAGGGTGACGAACGAATTCTGGTGCGTTCACTTGGGTCATGGTGAGGCCTATCTCAAAAATGTACTAACCGTACAAAGTATAATCTGCATCATGGGATACATCATGCAGATAAAAGATGAAAAAAAAGTGGCTGTATTAAAGCATAAAATCATAAAAAAAATAAGACTAAAGAAGTGGTAGATTTTTTTTGGTAGTTAATGCTATTTATATTAAATATAGATAAAATACAATAACTTAACATATAATGTTATAAATTTTAACTTTATTTATTAACGTGATGGACAATATTTTATATAGTTATTTTTAATAAAAACAAAAAGTTGCATGTAATTGATATTTGAGAATTATTATTGATTAAATAAATGGTGGTAATTCGATTTTTACATAAAGGCGCTATTATTTGCTGTTAAATTCGACAAAATACAATACTAAGCGGCCAAGATGTATAAAAAGTGATTAAACAAGCCAAGCCTTTATCTATTATCTATAATAAAAAATCAGGATTTCATGCTGCAAACAAAGATGAAGTCTACGAGGAACTTGTGCGGATATTATCCGATCATAATTTCGAAATACAGTCATTTGAGCTTGGGCAGGAAGCGAGTTTTGATACTTTAATGAGCAAGGTATTTGCACGCCATAAAGACCCTGATAATTTGGGTGTTGTGGTTGCTGCAGGTGGTGATGGAACCTTAAATGCTGTTGCTCATCAGTTGATGCATACCGATATTCCTATGGGGGTCTTACCTTTGGGCACATTTAATTATGTGGCGCGGGTACTCAATATTCCTCTCGATTTAATTCAAGCGGCACAGGTGATTGCGACAGGCAATAATCGGCAGGTACATGTGGCGCAAATCAATGAACATATCTATTTAAACAATGCCAGTTTGGGCTTGTATCCTTTATTTATACAAAAAAGAGAGTTTTATAATCAAAAGTTTGGTCGTTTCCCATTACATGCTTATACCTCAGGTTTGGATGTGCTCATTCGAGATCGTAAAGAGCTGAAATTGGAAATCGAAGTGGATCATCATATTTATCCAGTCAAAACGCCCTTGATCTTTTTTGGCAATAATCAATTGCAATTGGCCGATTTAAACTTGCAAATTGCTAAGGATGCAGAGGCAGGTAAAGTTGCAGGTGTGGTGGTCGCAAAAAGTGATAAGAAAACGTTATTTAAAATTTTATGGCAGTTAATCCGTGGCAATATCGACAATGCACCAGATGTGTATAGTTTTGCCGCTGATGAAGTCACCATACATACCCAACGAAAAAAAATGACCGTTGCTGTGGATGGTGAGATTGTAGAAATGAAACCGCCGCTTAAAATTCGAGTGCAAAAACAAGCCTTAAAGATACGGGTGCCACATGATACTGCATCTGTCTGATCTGCATTTCGGCACTGAAAAGCCAGAGTGTATGCGCGCTATTCAGCAATTTTGTCGTGAACAGCGTATCGAGGCCGTGGTTGCCAGTGGAGACTTGACCCAACGTGCGCGTTATCGTCAGTTTTATGCATGTAAGCAATTTTTAGAAAGCTTAAAGCTGCCTTATATCGTTGTGCCGGGGAATCATGATATTCCGCTATATCATTTATGGAACCGTGTTTTTAGCCCTTTTGCACGTTATCAACTTTTTTTTGGTGCCATGGAAAATGTACTGGAAACCGAGCATTTTTATTTAATTGGGATCAATAGTATTCGCCGTCGTTACCATACGCGAGGGCATGTATCGCTCGAGCAAATACATCATGTCGATGAATTACTTAAACATGCGCCGCCCAATAAAGTGAAATTAATCATAGCGCATCAACCTTTTTATACGCCGCCCAATGACCCGTACGGTGTAAAAGATTGTCCTGTTCAAGGGCGTTTGGCACTCGAACAGTGGAGTCAACACGGTTTAAATGGTTTATTGCATGGACATTTACATGTTCCAGCCAGCTATGACCTCAATCAGATTTATACTTTAGGTGCTGCGCATCCAGTTTGGGATATTCATGCTGGAACTGCAACGTCATATCGCCTACACGAGAACCTTGCCAACAGTTTTAATGTCATTGATGAGCAGATGAATGTGCAGCATTATTTTTATAATTCAAAGTTAAAAATATTCGAAGAAAATCTTAGTACTCATATTTTGGATGAGCTTTAATCCTTTAAATTTAAATTTTGAAGAAAAAAAATACAAAAAAATGAAAAAAATTAAATTTTGCCCTTGAAGGGTTTTTTTCCATCCCCACAAAAGTGTCATCTAAATTATTTTTTGTCGATGGCTTACGGAAATCAAAATGTCATCGTCTTTTATCTAGTAAATAGACTTAGTCTGGAGTTAACTATGAGCAATATTCGTCCTTTGCATGACAACGTTGTGATTCGCCGTGTTGAAAAGGAAACTAAAACTGCTGGTGGTCTTATTTTAAGTACTTCAGCAGCTGAACAACCTGCTCAAGGCGAAGTAATCGCTGTAGGTAATGGCAAAGTAACTGACAATGGCGTACGTGCATTAGACGTTAAAGTTGGTGACAACGTATTGTTTGGCACTTATGCCGGTACAAAAGTAAAAGTAGCAGGCGAAGAGCTTCTTATTATGAAAGAGTCTGACATCTTAGCGGTACTTGAAGCTTAAGTTTCGTACACGCATTTAGACCCTTTTATTCATCATAAATTGTTAAAAATTTTAAAAAGATTCGGAGTTAGACATGTCAGCTAAAGATGTAAAATTTGGTGATTCAGCGCGTTCAAAAATGATCGCGGGTGTAAATGTACTTGCAGATGCTGTAAAAGTGACTTTAGGTCCTAAAGGCCGTAACGTTGTCATCGACCGTTCTTTCGGTGCGCCGCACATCACTAAAGATGGTGTTTCTGTTGCTAAAGAAATCACGTTAAAAGACAAGTTTGAAAACATGGGCGCTCAGCTAGTTCGTGAAGTGTCTTCAAAAACCAACGACATCGCGGGTGACGGTACAACAACTGCAACTGTTCTTGCACAAGCAATCCTTAATGAAGGGATTAAATCAGTAACTGCGGGTATGAACCCAATGGATCTTAAACGCGGTATCGATATCGCGGTTAAAGCTGTAGTTGCTGAAATTAAAGCGACTGCAAAACCTGCATCTGACTCTAAAGCGATTGAACAAGTAGGTTCTATTTCTGCGAACTCTGACACCACTGTTGGTAAACTTATTGCTCAAGCAATGGAAAAAGTCGGTAAAGAGGGTGTAATTACAGTTGAAGAGGGTTCAGGCTTTGAAGATTCTCTAGATGTTGTAGAGGGTATGCAGTTTGACCGTGGTTACATCAGCCCGTACTTTGCAAACAAACAAGATACACTAACAGCTGAACTTGAAAACCCATACATTCTTCTTGTTGATAAAAAAATCAGCAACATCCGCGAATTAATTGCTGTACTTGAAGCTGTTGCTAAAACAGGTAAACCGCTTCTTATCATTGCTGAAGATGTTGAAGGTGAAGCACTTGCAACTCTTGTTGTAAACAACATGCGTGGCATTATCAAAGTTTGTGCTGTTAAAGCACCTGGTTTTGGTGATCGTCGTAAAGCGATGCTTCAAGACATCGCGATTTTAACTGGCGCGACTGTAGTTTCTGAAGAGGTTGGTATGTCTTTAGACCAAACTACACTTGAGCACTTAGGTACAGCTCATAAAGTTACTGTTTCTAAAGAAAACACAGTAATTGTTGATGGTGCAGGTGTTGCAGAGCAAATTGCTGAACGTGTAACTCAAATTCGTGCTCAAATTGAAGAATCAACTTCAGAATACGACAAAGAAAAACTTCAAGAACGCGTTGCTAAATTGGCAGGCGGTGTTGCTGTAATCAAAATCGGCGCTGCAACTGAAGTTGAAATGAAAGAGAAGAAAGATCGCGTTGACGATGCACTTCATGCAACTCGTGCTGCAGTTGAAGAAGGTGTTGTAGCAGGTGGTGGTGTTGCACTAGTACGTGCTGCAAAAGCACTTGAAGGTGTGTCTGGTGCTAATGATGACCAAAATGTTGGTATCAACATTTTACGTCGTGCAATTGAAGCGCCGCTTCGTCAAATCGTTGCAAACTCTGGTGATGAGCCATCAGTTGTAATCAATGCTGTGAAAAACGGTGAAGGTAACTTCGGTTATAACGCTGCAACTTCAGAGTATGGCGATATGCTTGAAATGGGTATTCTTGACCCAGCTAAAGTAACGCGTTCTGCGCTTGAGCATGCTGCATCTGTTGCAGGTCTTATGCTTACAACTGAATGTATGATTACTGAAATCCCAGAAGACAAACCTGCTATGCCTGATATGGGCGGTATGGGCGGCATGGGCGGTATGATATAATTCATACTGATCATCCGATCTAAAAAATCCCCGCTACTTGCGGGGATTTTTTTATAACAATCCTAGTTAGAGTAAAACACTAATCAAGCTTTTTGGTGAGTTTAAGATTTACTTCAGGCATTTCTAGTTTTTCACCTTTATCACCACGAAGCTCAATAAAGTTTTCACCTACAAAGTAAATTCGATTGTCGCCCTCGGCATCAAGTTGAATCATTCCAGGTTGATCTGGCAAGAACTTAAAACTGCCTTTCACTTTATTTTCAGTGTTCGCAGGTTTACCTAAAAACTCTTGGCCAAGCTCATAGCTTTTATTGAGTTTGAGTTCAAGCTCAGTTTCAATCCCTTTGCAATCATGGCAAGGTAGAATCCCTTTATACTCACCCGCCCAATCAAGTGCATTTTCGGTGTTATCACCTGTGGCAATCGGACTTTCTGAGGCTGCGTCTGTATTGGCAATGACATTATTATCTGGTGGTGTCGCAGTTTCAGATTCATTGCTGGTTTTTGAACATGCCGTTAAGGTTGCACTGACCATACAGAGAGCGAGCATTAGTTTTTTCATGAGATTTATACACCGTATGTACCCAATATAATGCTAAGCGTGACTTTTATTGCTCAAGAAAAATAGCCTATTCCTGTTAACAATTGTGTGTTTGGTTAATACATCAAAACAGACATTTGATTTTTAAAATTCGTAAATAGTGAAATATTGGTGATTTACCTAAAAGTGAACGCTAAAGGACATTTATATATTAATTGGTGAATAACTAAACAATATAGGCTTTTATAATTATTTTGCGTTGTTAAACTCTGCGGCATAGAAAAAACTGTCGGTGCAAATTGTGTTTGAAAAAACAGCGGAAAAAAGTCTGAACTTAATGGGGTGGCAAATTGATAACCATTGGGATTTAAATATCGACCAATGTGTCATGATTGCAGCGCCACATACCAGTAATTGGGATGCACTTTATGCACGCCTTGCCCTGAAAGCTTTAGGGGTAAATGTTCGCATCACGATTAAAGACAGTTATATGAAGTTCCCGTTTGGGCCTTTTGTACGTGCCATGGGCGGGATTGGTATTAATCGACGTCCAAAACAAGATGGTGAAGCTCGTCAAAGTATGGTTGAGCTCATGGCTGACTTATTTAAGCATCATCCGAAATTGGTCATGTTAGTGACGCCTGAAGGGACACGCGCTAAACAAGAGAAGTGGAAAACTGGTTTTTATCATGTTGCTATGCAAGCGGGTGTGCCGATTGCTTTAGCTTATATGGACTATGCGCAGAAAAAAACAGGTGTGGGTAAAATTGTTTATCCTACAGGTGATTATGAAAAAGATATGGCGGAAATCATGGGTTTCTATGCGCAAATACATGCCAAATTTCCTGAAAAATTCAGTGTCGATACACGCTATTACTAATCTAACAATCCAATAAAAAAGGACAGCATCGGCTGTCCTTTTTACGTTTAGATGATTTTGTTTAGACTTTTATATTGAATTTAATCATGAAAATCGGGATGGATACCGCCCAGATTTTGACATGCCGCCTTATAAATAATGTATTGCTGGTCAACCACATCGATGAGCGGGATACGAAATAACTTTTCGCCTTGCTTATAGCTATCGATATAAGACACGACTTTTTGTTTACTTGATGCTAGTTTTTCTTCATGGAAAGTTGTAATCGAGCTATGAGTCATATGTGAACTTTCAATATTATTGCACTGAAAATGTGAGAGTAGTTTTTCAGCTTTTTTAATTTCGCTGGACGTGCCAAACATACAGCCGCTAAGCAGAGTTACACCTGCAAGCAGGATGAACTTTTTCATGGTTTTATTTTAAGCAAAATTATGAGGTGCAATATTCTATTAATTTTCGTCAGAAAAATTAATTACTTTTTTACCATTTGGCTAATTTTTATTTAAATGTGAACTGTGTCATTGTTACAAGATGTGAATGTCTAACTGAAAAGGCGTTTTATTAGAATAATTTCTACAAATATCTTTAGGTTTTGAGTTATCAGATTAAGATACTCATTGTCACCAAGAAGCAGCCTGAAGAAAATAATAGCCCTAACACGATATGCTTAAATTGGCGTTCTGAAATACGATAGAAAAGTTTGGCACCAAAAATCACGGGAAAAGCCATAATTACCAACAGCACGGCTAAATAGGGCAGATGTTCACGATGGATGATCCCTTGTAGCAGATAGCTAATGAGTGTGACGAGCTGAATGGCTAAATTGAAATGTCGCAAAATATAGCGTTGTTCTGCTTTGGGTGTATTTTTCAGCATGAGCCATGCAGAGGGTAATGCACCACAAAAGCCTCCAAGACCACCCAAGATTCCAGCAATATATCCAATACTAGAATCCGCCCATTTCCCTGATTTTTGGATGAATGAAAATTTAGGATTAAAAAATAAAATTGGGCACCAAAACATTAAAAAAGCGCCCAAAACCAATTTAAATGTATCTGGATTAATGCTGTCTAATAAATAGGTACCGAGTGGTACACCTAAAATTCCTGCAATTAAATAGGGATAAATGATTTTTTTATTGATCGGAATGCTTTTACGTTCTGATGATAATGAAATGAAGTGGCTATAAACTGAAGCGCAGACCACCAAGGGTGCGGCTATTTGTGGGGGGAGTATCCAAACCCAAAATGACATTGCGATAAGGGCGAATGCAAACCCTGTTAATCCTTGTACGAATCCCGCAAAGATGGCACCAAGAATAAAAATCAGCCAAGTCATTAAATTACAGCTTTGTAATACGTGGCGCTATTGTAGTGAATTTTTCTATATAAATGTGGCTGACTGAGCAAATGTAGCAAAATTGGATGTCAAATGATGAATAAAACATGAATGTTTAAATACAGCATATGTACACAGACTTCCGATTGAATTCATTTCGATAAGTGAAAATGCCCTTCATCAAAGAGGAGTGCTACACATGCTTAAACAAGTTGCTTTGCTATCTGTGGTTGCAGTTACATTTACAGGGTGTGTCGTGGCGCCATTTGATGATGGCCGATACCATTCGAATCAATATGGCTATGCAAATCAATATGGTGGTTCATACGGACAGCGCTATGACTCAAGTCAGCGTTATGACCGCTCATATGGTCGAGTGAATAGCCCGCAACATCGACCAAACTCACCACGACCGAATTCGAATAACCGTCCAGACAATATATATAAACCAAATGCGCATAAACCGAATGTACACAATTCTTCATCTCAGCATCCGTCAAATGTGCAGCGTCCAAGCGCAAAGCCTCAGACTTCGGCTAAACCCAATACAAGCAAGCCCCAGCAGCAAAAACCACAGCAACAACGTCCAAAAGTGACGCCCGTGGATAAAGCTAAAACCACAGGTGGATTTAACAGCCAGCGTCCACTTCGACCACAGGTTTAACGATTTTCAAGTAATAAAAAAGTACGCATTGACGTTCTTTTTTGTGTGCATTTACATTAAGCCTTTTTATATAAGCCTGCACGCACCGTCCCAGCTTTGGTTTGTTTGATTTGCTGCCAAGTGCTCGGGAGTTTTAATTGAGCAAGATCACGGTCAGCTTCGATATAAATTAAACCATTGTCTGCAATGCAGGGATCGACCAATTCAGCAAATTCTTGCCATAAATCAAGACTATACGGTGGATCTAAGAAAATCAGATCAAATTGATCTTTCAAGTTAGGGATGGCTTGTTGAGCCGTCATGTTTTTGAGTTGCACACGTTGTTTACTGACCCTTAGGAGTTCTAAATTGTCCATGAGGAATTTCGCTTGGGTGCGATCAGGTTCAATTAAAACAGCTTCTGCTGCACCACGCGAGAGTGCTTCAAATGACAAAGCACCTGAACCTGTACAGAGGTCGAGGACTTTGGCATTTTGAACATCCCACATGAGCCAGTTAAATAATGTCTCGCGGACACGGTCAGGTGTAGGGCGTAAACCG
The DNA here is from genome assembly GCF_013420775.1 of Acinetobacter sp. YH01010. Lineage (NCBI taxonomy): Bacteria > Pseudomonadati > Pseudomonadota > Gammaproteobacteria > Moraxellales > Moraxellaceae > Acinetobacter > Acinetobacter sp. YH01010. The sequence goes on from NZ_VOYF01000016.1 coordinate 22,042, forward strand.
TCAATACTGGCAAAAGGTAATTGACGACGCTTCCATTCACCACCAATGATTCTTAATTGATTTTTCATGAATTATTCCTCATCGGTTGTATGTGCGGCACTGGCAGCACGAGGTGTTGTATTTGCAGTATTCGGTTGTTGAGTGGCACTGTTGTTCTGCTGAGCTGTTGGGCTCGCATTTGGATCGGCTGATAAAATATTAGAGCCGCTTGGTAACTCACTCGGTTTTAGACCCGCAGTCATGAGACCACCGCTAATTTGATGGCCTGCAGGACGAATTGGATTCTTTTTACGTGTTAATAACCAGTAGTCAAACATTGGTTTAGCAATTTGAGCAGCAGAACCACCGTGACGACCATTTTCCCAAACGACGGCAATCGCAATTTCAGGTTTTTCCGCAGGGGCAAAACCAACAAATAAACCATGGTCAAGCTGACGCTCTGTCAATAAAGATTCGTTATAGCGTTTACCTTGGGCAATACTTTTAACCTGTGCGGTGCCTGTTTTACCTGCGATTTGATACATTGGGGTACGAATACCACGACCGGTCCCTGTTTGAACCACATCAATCATGGCATCACGCATTTTGATCCAATCATCTGGCTTACCATTAAATTGAATGCGACCATTCGGGGCGTTATGGACTTTGTGGACTTTAGAGCCTTTACTTTCACGCAAAACGTGAGGTGTAACATGAGAGCCTTGATTAGCGGTAATGGCAGTTGCCATCGCCAGTTGTAATGGTGTTGCTGTAAATGCACCTTGACCAATACTGACAGAAATGGTTTCACCTTTAAGCCAGTTGGACTTCCGTGTGCGGAGCTTCCATTCAGGATTTGGATATAGCCCCGTACTTTCACTTGGTAAATCTACACCGGTTTTTTCACCGAAGCCAAACTGACGCATCCAAGTATTCATTTTTTCAATGCCCATACGATAGGACAAGACATAGAAATAGGTATCGCAGGAAATGACTTGAGCTTTGTGTAAATTAACTGAGCCATGACCAGTTTTTTTGTGGTCACGGAAACGATGGCTGTCACCCGGAAGCGTGAAATAGCCCGGATCGGAAATGGCTGTACTCCAATCCACTAGACCATAATGAATACCACCTAGACCAAACATTGGCTTAATCGTTGAACCCGGTGGATAAGCCCCTTGCACAGCACGGTTATATAATGGCTGATCGAGGCTATCACGTAGTTCAGAATAATCTTTGCTGCTAATGCCAGTAACAAATAAATTGGGGTTAAAACTAGGACTGGACACAAGAGCAAGAATTTCCCCAGTACGTGGGTCAATCGCCACAATTGCACCACGTCGATCTGCAAGCTGCTCTGAAGCGACCATTTGCAGTCCATAATCTAGGGATAAATATAAGTCATTACCACGAATCGGATCTTTACGACCTAGATGTCGTAACACATTACCAAAGGCATCGGCTTCAACCGACTCATTTCCCGGCATACCATGTAAAAGTTCTTCGTATGATTTTTCAACGCCAATTTTACCGATCAGGTTTGAGCCAGCGTATAAATCTTTATCAATCGTTTTTAGTTCTTTGTCATTAATACGACCTACGTAGCCAATCACATGGGCAAACAGTTCGCCATGTGGATAGTAGCGAGTCATTTGGGTCTCTATATTGACACCCGGAAATTGATATTTCACCTCACTAAAACGGGCGATATCATTTTCATTTAAATTCAGTTTAATCGAAACACGTTCAGTCTTTTTAGAGGTTTTAATTCGACTTTTAAAGCGTTCGATATCTTCAGATGTAAGCTCTAATAAGGGTGTTAGGCGCTCAACAGTATCATCGATATCTTCAACATCCGCACGGCTCATGGTTGCTGAGAAAACCGGATAATTATCGGCTAATAACACGCCATTACGGTCATAGATATAACCACGAGAAGGTGCAAGTGGTTGCAGTCGAATTCGGTTTTGATCTGCAGCAGTTGAAAAGGTCTCATAACTCTTGATTTGCAAATATGCATAACGTGCCACAAGCAACAGCATAAAGAAGGAGACAATCCCTATCGAAATCACCACGCGATTACGATAAATCCGCTTTTCTTGCTGGACATTTTTTAAAGGATAATGCTGCTTCATACGCGTTCGACTTAAAGGCTGAGAGCTAAAATAACGGAAGAGGCATATTCTAGCGCAACTGACATTTTTTTGATAAATAAAAACGACTCTGCTGTGATTGCAGTCTATATTTTGACTTTGCAGACATGAAAATTATGGGGCTTTGTGTATAACAGTTCATATTATTCTGCTAAAGTCGAAACGTATAAAAAAGGAATATTCCAAAAAATAATACTAAGGAAGTTTGTGAAAACAATGAATAAATTATATCCATTGCTTGCATTTATGATGCTTGGAAGCATCGCACATGCCAATGACAATTCATTTTTACCTGAGGCAAAGTTAACAGGTAAGGGTTATCAACCATGGAATGTTGGAGCAGGTTTTACTCAAAAAATTATTCACGTGAATGGTGAGTGGGTAAACCCATATGGCATTGCCTATGCAAAAGCTGGTGTTTTCTTGAACGATGATAAAACACCTGGTGGGCAAGTCGGCTTTCGTTACCCAGTTCATTTCACTGGCAAAGATAAAAATGGTTATTATATCGGAGCTTATGCGGGCCACATCGACTCCAAGAAAGTAGATGGTGAAGATGAAGCGCGTTTAGGTGGTGGTATCGATCTTGCTTATGTGATGTTGAGTGCCGAGCGTATTAGTACGTTTAGTGTAGGCTTGGGTGCGGGTGAAAAATTAGAAGACAAATCAGGTAATGTGATTGTGGAAACCGAACCGAGACTACAAATCTCATATACTTTAAGTTTTGGTTTGTAGTGAAAATAATCAACTTTATTTTATAACCGCACTCACTGAATAAAATTAAATATGGAAGTTATGCATGCTTGAGTACGTTAACGAATTGTGGCAAACCTTTTTGCAACGTCCCGATTTTTGGGCTGTGCTGAGTATTATCCCCGTTACCGCATTCGTTACCTGGGCACACGTTTGGATGGCACTGAAAATGGTATTTTACCCGATTACTTTTTGGGGATTCCATTTAGGTCCATTACCCGTAGGATGGCAGGGGATTGTGCCAAGAAAAGCTGGACGTATTTCTGGCATTATTACGGATAATACATTGTCTAAATTGGGTTCCTTGCGCGAGTTTTTAGATGCAATGGATCCTGAGGACATGGCGCGCATCATTGGTGAACAAGTTGGCTTTGAACTTGAACATTTGATTGATGAGGTCATGCTAGACCGAAATGCGGTGCTTTGGGAAAACCTACCGTATTCGATCAAACGCCGTATTTATGCCCAAGCACATAAACAGCTGCCAAATACTTTAAAAGAACTCGTGACCGAACTGACCATGAACGTAGAGTCACTTGTTGACATGCGTGAAATGGTGGTGAGTCAAATGGAAGCGGATCGTCTCTTGATGGTGCGGATGTTCCTTAAAGTTGGCCAAAAAGAAATCAACTTTATTTGGCATATTAGTGCCTTGATTGGGATGTTCTTTGGTATCTTCCAGATGGTTGTTTGGTTTGTGGTGCCTTGGCATTGGACGGTTCCATTTTGGGCAGCAATATGGGGCTTTTTGACCAACTGGATTGCCATCTGGATGGTATTTAATCCAATTGAGCCGCACCCTGTTAAGTATTTGCAATTATTTGAATTAACTAAAGATCGTAAATTCCCTTGGATTAAACCTGTGATTCCACGTATTGGAACGTACAATGTTCAAGGGGCGTTTATGAAACGCCAAGAAGAAGTTTCAGATGTATTCGCAAGTGTAGTCACAGAAGACCTAATTACGTTAAAATCTATCATGACCGAAATGATGTATGGCGGGAAGAAAGATAAGACCCGTCGCATTGTGAAACGTCATATTAATGAAATTATGGAATCTCCACTGGTTCGTACCTCATTACAGTTGTCTTTAGGTCCAAAAGAGTACGCAAAACTCAAGACAGACTTGATCGATCGCTCAATTGAAATTACGATGGTGCCTGTATGCGACCCTGCGTTTAATGCGAGCCGTGCACAGAAAATCTTTCAAATGTTTAGAGACCGTATTCGTGAGCTAACACCGAAAGAATTTCAAAATCTATTACGTCCTGCATTTCAGGAAGACGAATGGATTTTAATTGTCTTGGGTGGTGTAACCGGTTTTATCGCGGGTACAATACATTTGTTTGTGGCTTTCTTATAATTAGATGCTGAAAGACGATCTGAATCTTGGGTTCAGATCACTACATAGCGTCATATACAATGTTTAAAATGAGGATGTTTTTTTATGCGCATTATATTACTCGGACCACCTGGAGCAGGTAAAGGTACACAAGCTCAGTTGATCTGTAAGCGCTACGATATCCCACAAATTTCAACCGGTGATATGCTCCGTGCTGCGATTCGTGAAGGTACTGAATTAGGTCTACAAGCTAAAAGCGTCATGGACAATGGCGGCCTTGTATCTGATGAGCTTATTATTGGTCTTGTAAAAGAACGCATTGCTCAACCTGACTGTGTCAACGGCTGCATTTTCGACGGTTTCCCACGTACGATTCCACAAGCTGAAGCGCTTGAAAACGAAGGGATCAGCATCGATCACGTGATTGAAATCGATGTACCTGACGAAGAAATCGTTCAACGTTTATCTGGTCGTCGTCAACACCCAGCATCTGGTCGTGTATATCACACCGTTTACAACCCACCAAAAGTGGAAGGTAAAGATGACGAAACTGGTGAAGACCTTGTTCAACGTCCGGATGACCAAGAAGCAACAATTCGTAAGCGTTTAGGTTCTTACCACGCTGAAACTGAGCAATTGGTTGGTTTCTACCAAGGTCGTGCAGCTTCTGGCGAAAACGCACCGACTTATGACAAATTAAATGGTCTTCGTCCAATCGATCAAGTTCAAACTGATTTGTTCGCGATTTTAGATCAGTCTAAATAATTCAGCTTTTTTGAATTTTTGACAATCAAAGAGTCCTACTGCATAGTGGGACTCTTTTTTTATGTGGCTTTTAGGGCGAATCTGTTATGAAATTTGCTTTGGTTATAATGGTCATCATCGCTGTAGCGGTGTTATTGGGCTTATTATTTGTCAGCTTTAAAATGTTGCGTAAGGTGCAAGTGGAAGAAGCAGAGCAAGCTAAACTGAGCCCGAAGCAATATCGCTTACATCCAAAGCTGCAGCAAGAGCTTGATAAAAAACAAAAAGAACAAGATAAAAATTAAGCATCAACTCGATCAATTGATTCTTACAAATTCCATCTACCCCGAAATTGAAGAGATTAATCTTCAATTTGGGTGGTTTTAATCGGTCTTAATGCGCCAAAGTCAAAACGGTCAGGCCAATTACATACATCAGACACGATACATTCATTGCATTTGGGTTTGCGGGCAATACAGGTATAACGCCCATGCAGAATCAACCAATGATGTGAATCAACAATAAACTCTTTGGGGATAACTTTGACGAGTCGGTGTTCGACTTCCAAAACATTTTTGCCGACAGCCAATCCTGTACGATTACCTAAACGAAAAATATGTGTATCAACGGCCATGGTCGGTTGGCCAAAAGCTGTATTCAGCACCACATTTGCAGTTTTACGACCGACACCGGGTAAGGCTTCCAAATCTGCACGATTATTCGGAACGATGCTGTTGTGCTTCTCAATGAGAATCTTGCAGGCTTTAATGACATTTTCCGCTTTTGAGTTATACAGGCCAATGGTCTTGATATATTCCTTCAGTCCGTCAACACCTAACGCATAAATAGCTTCAGGAGTATTTGCTACTGGAAAAAGTTTATCTGTGGCTTTGTTGACACTGACATCTGTGGCCTGAGCAGATAGGGTAACAGCCACTAAAAGTTCAAATGGACTACTATAATTGAGTTCAGTTTTCGGGTTGGGGCGTTGCTCACGTAAGCGTTCAAAAAAAGTTTGAATTTGCTTCTTAGTCATGTTTTTAACAGCCATGATTAAGCCCCTTGCAGTTGTGTTAGTTGTAGCGTTAGCGTATGGAGTAATTCACGTTTTTTTGCATCTTCTTGAACACTCAGTTGTTTTTCTAATTTCTTAATTTGTGTACGAATTTTTGCAAGTTCAATGGTGGTTTTTGCATCGAGTTGAACGACTGGCGTAGCAGGTTTTTCCACGACTTCAATGACCGGTACTGAGTCTGTCTGGGTCGAAAATTGGGCAAAAAGTTCCGTATCAATTTCTGCGCGTACAATAGGGCCTTTACGATGAATTCGGCGCTTTTCCTCACGCTGAATATGTGCATAGTAGCGGCGACGTAAATCATTCTGTTCTGCTATTCGAACGGCTTCAGATGGCACTTGATCAAGCTCTTCGACAAGGTCGATACAATCCACGGGACAAGGTGGGATGCAGAGTTCGCAGCCCGTACATAAATCCGTCAAGACCGTATGCATCAATTTGCCTGAGCCAATAATGGCATCAACAGGGCAGGCACTAATACATTTGGTACAACCAATGCATTCATCCTCACGAATCACGGCTTTGACCCGTTGCGGGCGCCCATCACTTTGGATGGGCCAAACACTGGCTTCTGCAATTAAGTGTGATCGATTTAATAACGCTGCCAGTGCATCTGCCACAGGTTGACCACCAGGTACACATTTATTGGCTTCTTCTCCTTCACTGATGGCTTTGGCATAGGGTAAGCAGCCGTCACGGTGCCCACAAAGTCCACATTGAGTTTGTGGCAATAGGGCATCAATTTGTTGGATGAGGGAAATTTCAGAAGTCATGGGTAGTCGCGAGTACAAATGAAGGCAGAGAAAAACCGAAGAGGACGTTGAATTCTAGCATGTTTCAGTATGAATTGCTGTGCGCAAAAATGGGTCTATAGATGCATCATAAATGAGCAAAATAATTCATTAAAACATTCCTAAAAGTAATAATATTTATAACTAAAATATCTGATTAATCAATTTAAATCGCTGTTCTTTAAAGAATTTAAAGATTTTTTAAAAAAACTATTGCTGATTAGTTACAAAAGATATTTAATATTTTGCGCCAAAATATATCTTTGATCAAAATTGTGATCAATTTTGATCCATACATCTGCTGAGGATTAAGTGTTGAAATATAACAGCCTTAACGACTTCCTAGACTACGTTAAAACACGTGATGAACATCAACCTGAATTTCTTCAAGCTGTTGAAGAAGTGATGACGAGCCTTTGGCCATTCATCGAAAAGAACCCACAATATGCTGACTACGGTTTGCTAGAACGTCTTGTTGAGCCTGAGCGTGCAATTCAGTTCCGTGTTTCATGGGTAGATGACAAAGGTCAAACTCAAGTTAACCGTGCTTTCCGTGTTCAATACAACTCAGCAATTGGTCCATTCAAAGGTGGTATGCGTTTCCACCCATCAGTGAACCTTTCAATTCTTAAATTCTTAGGTTTTGAACAAACTTTCAAAAATGCTTTAACTACACTTCCTATGGGTGGTGGTAAAGGTGGTTCAGATTTTGACCCTAAAGGTAAATCTGAAGGCGAAATCATGCGTTTCTGCCAAGCATTAATGATCGAATTATACCGTCATCTTGGTTCTAACACTGACATCCCTGCGGGTGACATCGGTGTAGGTGGCCGTGAAGTTGGCTACATGGCTGGTATGATGAAAAAATTAAGCAATGACACAGCATGTGTGTTCACTGGTAAAGGTTTAACTTTCGGTGGTTCACTTGCGCGTCCTGAAGCAACTGGTTACGGTACTGTGTATTTCGCTGAGGAAATGCTAAAAACTCGTGGCGATAGCTTTAAAGATAAAGTTGTAACGATTTCGGGTTCTGGTAACGTTGCACAATACGCTGCTGAAAAAGCAATGTACTTAGGTGCGAAAGTGGTTTCACTTTCTGACTCAGCTGGTACTGTATACGTGAAAGACGGTTTCACAACTGAACTTCTTGCTGAAGTAATGGAATTGAAAAACGTTAAGCGTGGCCGTATTTCTGAATTTGCATCTAAGCACGGTTTTGAATATTTAGAAGGTCAACGCCCTTGGTCAATCAAATGTGATATCGCACTGCCATGTGCAACTCAAAATGAATTAGATGAAGCTGATGCTGAAGCTCTTCTTGCTAATGGCGTAATCTGTGTTGCTGAAGGCGCAAACATGCCATCTACTTTGGCTGCAGTTGAGAAATTCGTTGAAGCGAAAATTCTTTATGCACCAGGTAAAGCTTCAAATGCAGGTGGTGTTGCAACTTCTGGTCTTGAAATGTCTCAAAACGCAATTCGTTTGGGTTGGACTTTCGAAGAAGTTGACGAGCGTCTACACGCGATCATGAAAGAAATTCACCGCAACTGCGTGAAATACGGTACTGAAGAAGATGGTACTGTGAACTATGTAAACGGTGCGAACATTGCAGGCTTCGTAAAAGTTGCTGACGCAATGCTTGCTCAAGGCGTTTACTAAGTTCTCCGTAAGTTGAACTGAAAACCGAGGCTTCTGCCTCGGTTTTTTTATAGCTTAATGGTTTGGAATATATTGGATTGTTAATTAGTGCTCATCAGGGGAAGTTGGATTTCGCTATCCATAACACTGAAGTGAAAATTTAAGGGCTGGCTGAGCAAACTTTTAATATGAAGCCCTAGCTGATGTAACTGTGGGCGGAACTTCAGAGTACTCCCAACATCTCCTATAAAACGCAAAGTATGCTTTTCTACATCATAATTGCGGCCAATGTGATTACAGCTGCTAAAAAATGTCACAGGGGCATTGTTGAATGTGAGTGTGGTTTGGGAGGTTAGAGCATTATTCTCTACGAGAACCCACGTCTTTTGAGTTAATTGTTCTGCTTCAAAATCGCGTAAATCAGTAATTCACTGTATGCCTTTAAAAATATAGGTCTGTTGATTGTGATTCATCACGATGAATTCAGGCAGGGCATTGGGGCTTTGTAGTAACTTTAGGTTCACATCGCGAAAGCATTGGCTGAACAGCACATTGTGATTTGAATACTATGCATATCCAATCAGCGTTTGCGGTTGTGTAGATATAAAAAACCGAGGCGATGACCTCGGTTTTTATAGGCTGTAACTTACAAGGTACCTTTTACGGCTTCACGTTCGACTGACATATCAAAAATATAGGCATATTTTGATTGGTCAGCAGCAGGGTTTTTACGTTCAAAACGTTTTACGCGAATAATTTGACGTTCTGCAGGTGTGTGCTTAAAGCCTTCAATTTGATCGTAAAATAAGGTCCAGTCTTTATCAACTTGTGTTTTTAGGCCTTTTTCATCGTACTTCACTTCACGCACTTGCAAGCAAGTTTGTGGAGCAACGCCTGTGCATTGTTTCGTTTCTGGGCTGATTTCAAGGAAAATCGTTTCGCCTTGTGAGTTATATTGGGTTTCAGGTGTTAATTTTCCAGTGAACACCAGTTTCTCACCTGTTGCAGAGATAATGGTTAACGTTGGATTTTGTGGATCTGTAGTATTTAAAACAAAAGGTGCTTTACGGTCACTAAATAGTGAAGATGCAAGACCTTCTTGTTTCATCGCATTATCAGGACACGCCATCATGGTAGATGCAATGTTGCCTGTCACGAGGGTATTGTGTTCCACTTTCCATTGGGTTGACATGCTGTTACAGCTGGTTGAAATACCCAAGGTGCCATTTTCTAGAAAATTTAAAACTAAAGGTTTTGGTGCATTTTCAGTGGTGGTGCTCCATTGATATGAAGCTAAAGTTTTATCAGCATTTTGTTGTTGTAATACGCTCACGGCTAAATCTCCAGCTTTTTGGATATCGCTTGATTGACATGCAGCAAGGGCTAAAGGGAAGAGGGCGATCGCTAAAAATTTTAATTTCATTACGCTAACTGTTCTAAGTGAATTTCAGCCTGTAGCTTAACCCATTCATTTTAAAAAAATATGAATACATTCAGTTCAAATAAGTAGCAAAATGTATCCATAAATAATAATTTGTTAACTTATTAATATAAATTATGAATAAGTCAAGCTATCTCGTTTTATTCACGTTTAATCAAAACGATAAATATCCATACCGAGTGAACCCATACTAAAGCTACTGTGAACAATAGAGAAGCGGGGGCCTGTACCCATCGCAAAGAAGATGGGTGTAAAATGTTCAATGGTCGGATGGTTGCGTTGTACAAACGGGATATTTTGCCAATCGAGAACTGCATCAAAATCTTGATGAGTGAGCTTATTGACCACAAAATTACGGAATGTAGACGCCCATTCAGGCACGGCTGCGGCACGACCATCCCAAGCCAATTCACGTAAGTTATGAGTAATACTGCCCGATCCAATCAACAGGATTTGCTTGTCACGTAAAGGGGCAAGCGTTTGTCCAATTTTATAGATCTCTTGCGCAGACATGGTCATCGGCAGTGATATTTCAATTACAGGAATGTCGGCATCAGGATACATATGCAATAACGGCATCCAAACGCCATGATCGCGTGGACGGGTGCTGTTGGCATGTGCAGGTAATCCTGCATTGGCAAGCAAATGAAGGATTTCTTCAGCAAGCGCTGGGTTACCCGGTGCAGGATAGCGGATATCATAAAGTTCCGCAGGAAAGCCACGGAAGTCATGCCAAGTTTCAGGACGGGCATTGGTACTTACTTCTAGTGCGTTACTTTCCCAATGCGCGGACATAATAATAATGGCTTCAGGCTTTGGAAGATTCAGGCTTAAACGTTCCAACGCAGGACCGACTTGCTCAGGATTGATGGCAAGCATAGGTGAGCCATGGGAAATAAATAAACCTGGAAGTGTTTGTAAATTCATCGCGGTCGCCGTTGGTTGTTTAAAGGAATATGATGATCATGCACTAAATTATTCAGCGTAACAATTCGGATAATTTCAACGGTTTGTTTCATTGTTGCAACGCTGTACTTGCTGTAGATACTGGAGTCAGTTCGGATTAACCCGCACGATGGTAAGGGTGATTATGGTTAATACTCATTGCACGGTAGAGCTGTTCGATGAGCATGACACGAACCATTGGATGCGGCAAAGTTAGTTTAGACAAAGACCAATGCCATGCTGCAGCTTTACGTACTGCTTCAGAATGTCCATCTGGCCCACCAATGGCTAAAACCACATCATTGCCTTCAAGCATCCAACCTTTCATGGTTTCAGCTAGTTTTTCGGTACTGAACTCTCGACCACCGACTTCTAAGGCGATCAGCACTTCATTCGATTTCATGGCATTTAAAATGCTGTCACCTTCAATTTGACGGTATTTTAAAATGTCGGCTTCTGAGTCGTTCTTGCCACGTTTAGCCATAGGCAATTCAATGATCTGCGTTTGAACAAAAGGCTGAATACGTTTGAAATAATCTTCAAAACCCGTCAGAACCCATGCTGGCATTTTTTGACCGATTGTCAGAATACGAATTTTCATACAGCGCCTGAAAGTATACAAAAGAGCATTATAACGGTTCGCTTGAGCTTTGTATGGTCAGACACAATTTGCAATTGAAATCGTGTTCTGCTTGCTGTTTAAATACGCAGCATAAACAGATTAGATCAAAGATGAAAATTGGAATAATAACAATGAAAAAAACATGGCAGGACGGTAAATTATTTTTGTTCAAGCAAGCAGCAATGCTTTTAATTTTTGGATGGTGTTCATTTGCGGCGTATGCCAACAATATTAGAACCGCTGAACCAGATAATTTAAAAGTCTATTTAGAACAAATTATTGGTAATGAAGCTGAATATCGTAACTATAAGAACATTCAAGAGTTAAACCGGGTGTCTGCTTGGATTCGTGAGCAGATGCGTTTATTTGGTGTGAATTGTCGTTTTCAAACCTATACCGTAAACAGCCAGCCATACCGTAATGTGGTCTGTCCCTTAAATGCAGGGCATAGCAACCGAGTGATCGTTGGTGCGCACTACGATGTATTTGAGGAGCAGCATGGCGCTGATGATAATGCTTCTGGCGTTGCAGGTGTACTCGAAGCTGCTCGGATTCTTTCGGCTGAAAAAGCGCGTTTAAAACAAAATATTGAATTTGTATTTTATACCCTCGAAGAACCGCCATATTTTAGAACAGAGTCGATGGGCAGTTTTATCCATGCAAAATCGGTAGCAAAGGAAAAGGATAAAATTTCAGGTGTGTATATTCTGGAAATGATTGGTTATTTTGATCCCAAAGTCACCCAAGAATATCCAGTTGGACTGAAATGGATTTATCCATCACATACGAATTTTATTGCATCGGTGGGGAATATTCAGTCTCGTGACTTAACCTCATCGTATTGTGCTGCGATGGAGTCATTGAAGCAGTTGCAATGTGAACGCTTGATTTCACCCTCATTTATTCAGGGTGTGGATTTTTCAGATCATATGAATTATTGGCAATTTGATATGCCGGCGATGATGATCACTGATACGGCATTTTATCGTAATAAGCACTATCACACCGAGCAAGATACCTTGGATAAATTAAACTTAGACAAGATGGCTCAAGTGATCGATGGTTTAGTGAAAACCATTTTAAATTTGAAATAGCATGTCTTTAAAAACATGACATAAAAAACGCAGCCCCGAAAGCCTGTGGACTGCGATAAAAGGTCATCTACCTGGAGATGCAGATGACCATCTTGTTCCAATGATCATCACGCTTTTAAACGTGATTGGAACCAATAAAGAAACATACAGCGCGTATATCTCTCTACTATATATGTGGGATAGAGGGAGATATTTCAAGTAATAGCATGCAAATTTTGTAAGACTTTCTTATTGGCTATTACTGATCTTGACGTCGAATTTGAAATAGTTATCCAATTAAAGGTTGTAGCTATTGTCTTGAGTCTTGTCATAGCGATGGATTTGAACGACAAGTTTAGAATATTCAGTATGAATAATGGATAAAAAAAGCCCTGTCGAAACAGGGCTTTTTTCTTTTATTGCGAGTTGTTAGCGCTTAGTGACGAGCAGCTTTGCCACCTTCAGTTGCTTTGACAATCGGTGTCTTTGCAAGAGGTTTAGGCATATCAACCAAGGCTAGAGGTAAAATCTCATCAATCGATTTCACTGGTTTAATTTCTAGACCTTCTTTGACATTGTCTGGAATCTCAGTCAAGTCACGAACGTTATCTTGTGGGATAAAGACAAGCTTGATGCCACCACGGTGAGCAGCGAGAAGTTTCTCTTTTAAACCACCAATGCGCATTGCACGGCCACCAAGACTGGTTTCACCGGTCATCGCAATATCTGGACGAATCGCAATGCCTGTAAACGCTGAAACAAGTGCGGTAGTTAGGGCTAGACCAGCAGATGGGCCATCTTTCGGTGTTGCACCTTCTGGTAAATGCACGTGTACATCAGTTTCTTCAAAGCGAATCGCTTCAATACCCAGTTCATCTGCACGGGTACGTACAACGGTCATCGCTGCTGTGATCGATTCTTTCATGACATCGCCAAGAGAACCGGTGGTAATGAACTTGCCTTTACCTTTTACTGCCGCAACTTCAATCGTTAGCAGTTCACCACCAACAGATGTCCATGCCAAGCCATTTACACGACCCACTTCAGCTTCTTCTTCGGCCATACCGAAGTCGAATTTGTGTGGACCTAAGTAGTCAGGAAGATTTTTCGAATTCACTTCAATTTGAAGATTTTTCGATTTCTTACTAACAGCTTCTTTCACGACTTTACGTGCAATTTTAGATACTTCACGTTCTAAGCTACGCACACCGGCTTCACGTGTATAACGTTGTACGATATCGCGGATGGCTTCTTCGTGAACGGTTAATTCTTTCGCACGTAGACCATTGTTCTTGATGGCTTTTGGAACAAGGTAACGTTCAGCAATATTCACTTTTTCATCTTCGGTGTAACCCGGTAGACGAATCACTTCCATACGGTCAAGCAAAGCTTCTGGAATATTCATGCTGTTTGCAGTACAGATGAACATCACTTCAGAAAGGTCTAGATCAAGATCTAAGTAGTGATCATTGAACTTGCTGTTTTGTGATGGATCTAGGACTTCAAGCAATGCTGAAGCAGGGTCGCCACGATAGTCTTGCGCCATTTTGTCAATTTCATCGAGTAAGAACAGTGGGTTCTTTACTCCAACTTTAGTCAAAGACTGCACAATTTTACCCGGCATCGCACCGATATATGTACGACGGTGACCACGGATTTCAGCTTCGTCGCGCACGCCGCCAAGCGCCATACGGACAAATTCACGACCAGTTGCTTTGGCAACAGATTCACCGAGTGAAGTTTTACCTACACCTGGGGGACCAACTAAGCAAAGAATTGGACCGCGAAGTTTTTTCACACGTGATTGAACAGCAAGGTATTCCACAATGCGGTCTTTCACGTCGTCTAAACCATAGTGATCGGCATCAAGAATGTCTTGAGCTTTCGCAAGGTTAATGCTGACTTTGCTGGCTTTGTTCCAAGGCGTATCTAAAATAACTTCTAGATAGTTACGCACGACAGCAGCTTCGCTCGAAGCAGGTTGCATTGCTTTTAGCTTACGGAACTCATTTTCAGCTTTTTTACGTACATGTTCAGGTAAATCGGCTTCAGTTAGACGTTTTTCAATTTCTGCAACGTCATCCTCACCACCGCCATTCATATCAGAAAGTTCGCGTTGAATGACCTTCATTTTTTCATTTAAGAAGTATTCACGCTGATTCTTTTCCATTTGGCGTTTCACAGAATCATGTAAGGTTTGCTCAATTTGCTGCTCTTCTGACTGTTGTAATAAATACGTCATGAGCTCAGCTAAATGTGCTTCAAATTCATCATGCTCTAAGAATTTTTGTTTTACATCAATATTCAAAGGCACGCGTGTTGCTACGAAGAATAATAATTGTAGCAAATCATCAATTTTATTGGCTGCTGCAATCAATTCACGTGCGTTACGCAATTTTGCTTCTGCATATTGAGCAAATAAGGTGCGTAATTCTTCCACACGATTATTCTGAGTTTCTGAGTCAACAGAAACCGTCATTGGGCTTAATGAATGCTCGGCAGTCAGGTAATCATCGGCATCGATAATTTTTTCTAACTTGGCACGATATAAGCCTTCAATCAGTACTTTTATACAGTTTTCATCATTCTCATGATTCACAACTTGCACAATCTTCGCGACAGTACCGTATTGATATAAATTGTCGTGATCAATTTCTTCTGTAAGCGAATCTTTTTGTGCAACTACGAATACAAGATTGTCACTGTCACGTGCGACATTGACTGCATTGATCGACTTTTCACGACCCACAAACAGTGCAATTTGCATGTGAGGATATACAACCACATCTCGTAGCGCTAAGAGCGGTAATACGCTCGGAATTGTAGTTTCCAAGCTTTCTTCATTCATAATAATCTCAGACATGGGCACTCCTAATGAGTGACAACGGTGTTGCCATGTTTTTTATAGTGATGTGTATTTTTTAAATTACAAGGGTCATGCCAATTAAAATGTATAAAAAATGACTAAATATGTGATTTATAAGTGTAACTCAGTGTCAAGAATATCAAATTAACGTTTGAAGCTTAAAGTTTGAGATGGGCTAATAAAGCCATCTAGCGGTTGATCCCATGCCTCTCGGACCAAAGAGTCTTGAATGAGTTGAAAATCATGACCAAGTCCTAAACGGTAGGGGGTAGAGTGGGCTGTTGCTAATGTTTTATCGTAGAAGCCACCCCCCATACCAATACGTGTGCCGTACTTGTCGCAAGCGAGCAAGGGCATAATTAAAAGGTCAAGATGAGAAACATGCTTCCCACGACTTGCCATGGGTTCTTTCATACCGAGTGGGTGATGAGAAAAACGTTTACTAATGTATTGATGACGTGAGATTTCAACCCAAACCAGTTGCTGATTCATGTTGCAAATCATGGGTAAATACACGTGTTTTTGATGCGAAAAACAGTAGTGGATAAGCTTTTGAGTGTGAATTTCACCAAATGCATGTAAATAAACGCCTATATGCTGACTGCGCTTAAAATAACTATGTCTGATTAAGCGCTGTAGGACTTGTTGTTCAGCTTGTCGTTGCTCCCATAGGTTTAGGCTACGACGCTGCTTACGGAGTTGTTTACGAAGGCTGGTGGTGCTCAAAGTCATGGTTCATTTCAAAGTAGCACAAAATTCTCAAAGGCATTTTAACGTGTTCAAGCTTAAAAGTCCGAAAAAATAGGTTTTATCTTTTCTTGTAAAAGCGTCCTTAAGAAGCGGTCTGCTCAATGAATGTGTATCTATTTTCCCCCCTCTAATCTTGTTTAAGCCAATGATTTCATAGTTTGAATTTTTGGCTTATTTCGATGGATCAGTAGATGTGCATAGGGACGCGTAAATTTTACTTAAAAAACAGAAATAAGGAATTAAAAAAAGCAGGGCATAACCCTGCAAATAGAGTGAGACAGCCTTTATTTAAGGCAAAAGGATAATAAACCAAGTAAAAAAGATAATTGCTAAAGCAACGAATTGAGCGGCACTCCCCATATCTTTTGCAATTTTAGAAAGTGGATGCTTGTCTAAAGATACGCGGTCGACAACGGCTTCAATGGCAGAATTGAATAACTCAACTATCAAGGCAAATAAGCACACCACTACCATAAGGGCATGTTCAGCACGACTCACATCGAGAAAATAACTGGTAGGAATAAGCACAATATTCATCCAGACAATTTGTCGAAATGCAGCTTCATTTTGATAAGCAGCTTTGAATCCGTCGAGGGAATATTGCGTTGCATTTAAAATTCGTTTAAATCCAGATTTGCCTTTAAACGGGGAAATTTCACTCATAGCACTGTACAGACGTATAGATTTAAAAACTGGCGAAAATATAGCATGCCAAGCTTAAAGTTTTCTTGCATTCAGTTTTTATTTTATTGGGCCTAAAAATTTAAGGGGATTTACATAAGCCTGTATCAAGTTAGTGCTATGTTTATTCATTATTAGACTTAAAATTTGCCTGAATTTCAGGCACAATACAGGCGTTTAAAATTTTTAATTTTGAAGCCTTTGCTTCATTGCATGAAATAATAAAAGTGATATAGGTCAACAATGAAAAACTTTAGTTTTGCTGTGCTTGCAGCAACACTTTTAACCAGCCAGTTTGTCAGTGCAGAGCCGGCAGTTATTCAAACGGAAATCAAAACGAATGTGACACAGCCCATGGGATTTTATCCTTTCCAAGTGGGTGCATATAAAGTCATTGCTTTAAAAGATGGGACACTCGAATTAAGTCCTGATTTATTTAAACAAAATTTAACTCCAGAAGAAGTCAGTGCCTTATTTCAAAAGCTTGCGGTTGATCAGAGCAAAGGCATACAAACCAGTGTCAATGCCTATCTGATTGATGATGGACAAGGTGGCATCAGTCTTGTTGATAGTGGTGCAGCCAGTTGTCTTGGTCCGAACTTAGGATCTATTGCACAAAATATTGAAGCAGCTGGCTATAAGCTTAATCGCGTACGCAGTGTTTTCTTAACCCATTTACATCCTGATCATGCATGTGGCATTGCGAAACAAGGTAAGGCTGTGTTTCCAAATGCAACGATCTACGTCAATGAACAAGAAAGTCAGTATTGGTTAAGTGAAAGCACCGTCGACACTTTAGCTGCTGAAAAGCGTGAAGGTTATTTAGCAACTGTTGCGAAAATTAAAGCTGCGATTGCGCCTTATCAAACCATGCGGAGTTTTAAGACTTTTAGCGTTGGTTCTGTGATTAATGGATTAGAAGTACTACCGAGTGTTGGGCATACACCAGGGCATTATTCTTTTATCTTAAAGTCGCAAGCTAAAAGTTTTGCTATCCTCGGTGATGTGGTTCATTCGTATCATTTACAGTTTGAACAACCCAAGTTATCTGTCGATTTTGATGTCGATCCGGTCAAAGCCAGTGAAACTCGTTTAGCAATTTTTAAACGTTTTGCTCAAGAGCAAACCTTCGTTGCATTTGCACATTTACCATTTCCGGGTATTGGTAAAATTAGTGAAATGAATGATGGTCAGTTCCGTTGGAACCCGCTAAATTTAG
>NZ_VOYF01000018.1:0-81173 GCF_013420775.1 Acinetobacter sp. YH01010
ACTGAGGATCAGAAAGCTTGTTTGAATCGATGTATTTCATCCGCAGATTATGCACGAATGCTAAGAAATCCGGAGTGCAAATATTAACCAAAAAGAAGATCGTTTTTTGATTTATGAAAGAGATCTAGTGTATATCATGAATCATTTTTAAGCAGAAAAACCTATTTAAAGCTGTAGATATTCTGCGCTTTTTACGAGTCCCAAAGGTTTTAATTCAATGCAGCAGTTTTTATGAACAATGAGCATTCACATGAATATGCTTTAAAATTCTGCTGCGCAATGAATATGAACAGCTTGTTGGGTTAAGGGCTGGGTAAATGCCAGATCGCAAGCATGTAACGCCATCCGTCCGAGTGAGCTCTGTTTTGCATTCGGGTGATACAGTTGATCCCCTGTAATTGGGTGCCCAATATGCATCATGTGTACACGTAGCTGATGAGAACGCCCTGTCACTGGTGTTAATAATACTCGGCTAATGTCCTTGCTTGCGTCATAGCTAATGGCTTGATACAAGGTTTTTGAGGGTTTGCCCAATTTAAAATGCACCATCTGACGTGGGCGATTTTCCCAGTCCGTAATGAGGGGCACTTCAACACTGCCCTCACCTTCAAGTTTGCCCTGAACTAAAGCCACATATTGCTTTTGAACCGTCCGCGCTTGGAACATTTTACTCACTGCCACTTCTGCATCGCGGTGTTTCGCAAACATCAAAATGCCTGATGTTGCCATGTCTAAACGATGGGTAATTTTTGCAGCAGGATACTGCTCCAAAACACGAAGGTAGGCACTGTCATGATGCTCAGGCAAACGTCCCGGAACCGACAACAATTCCGCCGGTTTTTCGATAACAACCAAGTCTGCATCTTCATACAAAATACGTAGAGGACCTTGAGGCGGCGCATAGACAAAGTTGGGATCTAAAGGCATGGATAGACTGTGTACTGGGAGAATGTCGGCAAAATAACAACTGACTAATTCGCTGTCAATCGACTTTGGCCGATCAGGTCTAACCCTAACGATTATTGGTCCCCAATTTACCAAAGGCTGGCGCTAATGAATGAGATAAATCATCCTCCAGTAACTGTAAGATGCTTGCACTCGTGGTCGATGGATACTGATGTAGTGTGATGCGATATTCGCCCTGAAACCACTGCGATAAATGCAATGCATAGGTTTGTTTAGGCCCGAAACCTAGATGTTGTTTTAAACGGCTCTTTATACCTGTTCGTGATGATCCAACATACAGAATGTGATTGGGTTGATTTAACTTGGCACAGGCATGGGTTTTCAATGCCTTAAATGCGGCATAGTCTTGATATGTCTGCTGTATATCGCCACCGACTAGCTCTATAACATAAATATAAAGTGTATGTTGAGCAAGATCATCAAAGCTTGAAAACTCAAATATACGCTCAGCTTTAGTCTGCTGTGCCTGCAGACAATCCTGTATTAATTGATCCAGATAACCCATAACAAAATTATTTAAAATTTAGACAGTTAAGCATAACAACTTTGTGAAAAAGGACAATCTGAAGCTTAGATTAAGTTTGAGTTGTTCTGCGTGATATTTATTACATCAGCAATGCTCAAAGTTTGTTGGGAATGAATGCGAAGTTTGGAATTTTGAAAAAGATAGAAAGATTTATTATTCGATTGAATTCTTGAAAATTTTTTAGGGTGTAAGAGAAAACAGTATTGTTTACTTCAACTATCATCACTTTGTAAGTCATGATCTTATAGCCTATAAACTTCTGGTTTATAGCGTCCTAAGCTGAATCGAGACCTTTTGGGTGAGTACTGTACTCGTGTTTTGCACCACTGACAGCATGCTACTCTTTTCAATCTCTATCACACCCTTGAGATATATAGTAGTGGTATCGATGAGGGATTGTTTCCCTGAAAATTACTATTTTTGACTTATTTTAAAAATATTTTTCACATTTAAAGATATATTGAAAATATTTTCTTCTTGTATCATGTTTTAGCATTTTTTCCATCTGATAAATGACTTTTCCCGAGAATTTTCGCCAAGACTTAGTACTCAAATAACAATTATTTATGCTGTTCAAAGCACACTATTGCTTCTTTTTACTCATTTCGGACAGTAAATCCAACTGAATTTCCTGAATCTTGGCAAGACGATCCCATTGATGCATCAACAAATGATCTATCTTTTCATGTAAATGGCGAATTTCTAATTCAGCTTTTAAATTCACTTGATAATCATTTTCCGAACGCATGCGGTCTTTAGCTTCTTGACGGTTTTGGCTCATCATAATAATGGGCGCTTGTATGGCAGCGAGGCAAGACAACATCAAATTCAGCAAAATAAAAGGATAAGGATCAGCAGGATGCTTCACCATTACCACCGTATTGACTAAAATCCACACTGCTAAAAACAATGTAAAACAAATAAGAAATGCCCAGCTACCGCCGAATGTTGCAATTTTATCCGCTAGCCTTTCGCCAAAACTCCACTGCTGATCCAGCTTTTCTTCAACATTTTTGCTAATCAGATCATGCTGCTGCATGCTGTTCAGCACTTCATATTCTAAATTGGAGACTTCGCCTTGTTCGGAGTTCAGAATTGACTGTACATATTGCATACGGTATTTGGTCAAATCAGTTTGGCATATATAGTCCTGAGCACCAGATTCAGGAAAATCCTGTGCAATTTCTTCTGTAATGACTTTACGCACGATTCCCATTGGAATCATATTTTTCAGTGGGAAACTTTTTTTGCACACCAAACAAGTACGGCATTCTACTTTCCCGTTCATTCTTGCCTTGCCCAATTGAATTTTATGTTCTTTTGAGCATACTGTTTTGCCTAAATTTAATGCAAGCAGCTTGTGCTTTTACACTCAGTATTTTTTATGGTTAAGCCTATTTTAGATAGTGCAATGCAATATAGGGGGTTAAATTCAAAAGTAAAATACCAATTTTATAGACAGCCATTCCACCATAATGAATAGCGTCAAACTGCTGATCGCTCAGCTTAAACCACTGCCCATGCAGGCGTTTCATCCAATCTTTAGCAAAGACAAATACCACAAACCAAATGATTAAAATCAGATAGTTAATCACTAAGCTATACAGCAAGAAATCGCTTAAATGACTCAAGTTCATGGCAAATCTCCTAAGCGTATTTTTATCCTTAGTTTATGCCCCTTTCGAGCAATTGAATATTGCTTTTAAATTTCCGCTTAGATTTGGACTATTTTTAAGAGAGATGCCTGACGATCTTTGAGCTTGTGCTGATTTAACTGGTGTGGTTTGTTTTGTGCGGATTAAAGGAGTAATGATTTATTATTCTTTTTTATTTTGGCTTAAATTTTTGGGGTGGTATAAGAGAAAACAATGTTGTTTACTTCAACTATCATCACTTTATAAGTCATGATCTTATAGCCTATAAACTTCTGGTTTATAGCGTCCTAAGCTGAATCGAGACCTTTTGGGTGAGTACTGTACGCGTGTTTTGCACCACTGACAGCATGCTACTCTTTTCAATCTCTATCACACCCTTGAGATATACTTTAACCAAAGGGCATCGGGATTAATTTCCTAAGTTTTTCTAATTTTCCACAAATTCAGCAAATTTTTTCAGCCATTTTAGATTTAGCAGGATATTTTATCTTTTCAGCTCATTTCAGCGTTTTTTATCTGCAGATTTGTCCAATTATAAGAAAATTTTCTTTTACAACAGCTCAAACGTGCAAATACAGCGTCAAACTTAAAATGTATAGCCACTGAGCATTCATCCCCCTTAACTTCATACATCTAGGTTGAACACGACTCACAAAGTATCGTCCTCTGAGTAGAGATCTAAGCCTATCCATGTTCTGCCGATATTAGGGTTGATCTATTCAACGAGGTATTGGTCAATGAGCTAAATAGCTTTGTACCCAGTGTGCGCTAAACCACCAACCACTACATGCCGCCATGCCACAGAGTAAATTGGCCAAAATTTTATTCATTCGACTGAGGTCTGATGCATATATTTTGAGATTGATCAGATATGCAATCACGGCATATACCAGTCCAATCGCACCACCAATGATGATCAGGATCAAAGGCCATGCTGCATAGGCATGCGCCTCTGCTGGATATTTTGTAGAACGGATGGTTTCTGTGGTCATGCTGTATATCCTATTAATAACGCGATTACCTTTTTTAGTTAGCAATTTCTGCGCCATTTTTCTTGGATATACAGCTTTATTTCAAGGTTAATGCATGTTGAATTTCTAGCTTTGACTACAGCATTTATCGCAACCGACAACTTTTTCTGTTGGCCAGCTCATTCGTGCACGCTTATAAGCGAGTTCGAAATTGGCAAAATAACCAATCAATATTTGCTGGTCAAATTGCGGCATGTCTACACATCCTTGCGTACCATTGTGAATTAAATGCGAGCCATTCGTTAAGGCATTTTCATCCACTATAAATTTAATCATCTACCATTCCCCTCATTATTTTTTATAAAATTCAAATGATTAATAAATCCATATAAAAATTATGTGATTTATAATCACATAATAAAATTATGCCTTTATTGTTCAAAAATCAACCATATTTTAAAGATATTTTTAGGCGTCTCTTGGATGACTTAAACGCAGAATGATGTGCTCTTTTAGGACAGATAGTTGCAATTGTTTGATCAAATTTATGTGCTTAAGCCGAGTGCTTTGAATGTTGAGTAAAGGTATTTTTCACTCGAACTGACATCAACAAATACGGCGTCCAAATCAGACAACCCATAGTACTCGTCGCTAACTGCATGATGGTCTCTGTATCAAATGCATTTTTATCACTGAATAGCACACTCAAAATGGCACTATCACATAACTGTACCAATAAAAAACTTGCCATAAACGTAATATAGAATGTTGGAAAGTAAAGATGCTTACTAAAAAATAAGTAGACAGCACAAACTGAAAGTAAGAAAAATACAATATTTAAGATGCTTTCTATATAGAGTAAATACATCAGAGTTGGATAATAAAGTTCCGATTTTTGATCACTTATTTGACTTAACGCCTCATTTTGAAAAAGTTGATATAGGCTATAAATATCAAATGAAAGCAATAGTAGTGATAGGACAATTTTTATCCCCAACACAATAAGCCACCCGCCCAAACCTTTTAAATTCCTCTGATTGTTCTTTTTTTTGTATCACTTCTCATAATTTTAATAATCTTTATCAAACGCTGAAAAACTCAGTTTCGGATTTTTATTTCTATATTTATTAAGCATAACGCAGATCACTCACTCTAAAAGATGGATTCATTTTAGAGTGAAATGTTGATTGGTTTATAAAGGGGTGTCGACCTGTACAGTTCGTTTCTGACGAATGCGGCGAACCAGCCAGATCACGATTGCAATCACTAAGATCACAACAAAAAATGGAACTAAAAAGGCCAATACTGACAAGACTGCAGCACCAATCCATTCTCCTGTAGATAAGATGGGGTTTGCAACGCCACCTGTGGTTGCGGTAGATACACCACGCGCAGCGACAGTACTCATTTGCACTGCTGTTGCTGTACCACCACCCACGATAATTGCTGCAGCCCAACTGGCAAACTGTGACATTTCACCTGAGCTGACTGCCATTGTGGCAATGGTCCCTGCAATCATGGCTGCAGGTGTTGAAATGGTGTCGAGCGCATTATCTACCCAAGGAATATAGTAAGCTGCAATTTCACAAACCGTCGCAATTGCTAAGCCAATACAAACCGCAGGCATAGACAACCATTCGAATCCTTTCATCGGTTCGAATAGTCCTAAAATGGAAGCAACACTCATCACCAATAAAGGTACAAAGACACGGAAACCACAGGCAGCACTTAAGCCAATACCAATACACAGTCCTAATATTGTTTCCATGGGCTTCTCCGAATGGTCAAACGTACAATTTGTTTTTATATATGCTGTGTTATACGTTAGCAAAAAGCCCTATCGAGTGATAGGGCTTTTCTTTCTAAACAGCGGATAACTGTTAGTGTTTTGCAGCTTAAGCATTCTTATTGTTAAATTGATTGCCTTGGCATTTGGTACACGGTGGTAAACGATCAGTACCAATTTCTAAGTAGACGCGGTGTCCGCATTGAACACAAAAATAGAAGCCTGTTCCGGGTTTTTGACCAGCAGTAACCATTTTTGTTCTCCATGTGTTTTTAGAAATGGTAGATTCAGTATAACCCTCTTGTGATGAATGTCTATTGGTCATTTCGACAATTGATAATGGCATTTAGGCAAAGCATAATTTCGAATGGAAATTTTGGTGGGTTTACAGAGATTTGCTGAGCCAGTTTTCTACTTGCAGTTCGTCTACACGCAGAAATTCTTTTTCATTGTTTGTGACCATGACCCAATTATTTGATCGTGCATGAGCAGCTAGCCATAAATCGTTATTGCCAATTATTTGCCCCTGAAGCGCTAACTGTTTTCGAATTTGAGCATAGTGTACGGCGGTGTGTTCATCTAACTCTATAACAGGAATGATTGAAGTTAATTCATCGATAACTTTGAAAGCTTTGTCTTTCCATTGGCTTTTTTCCGCACCAAAGCGAAGTTCCCCCAAAGTAATCACTGAAATAAAAATATTGCCGTCAGGTAAATGTTTTTCAAAATGCTGACGGACAATTTCGGGTTGATGCTTGGTGATGTAAATACAAATATTGGTATCTAATAAATATTGTGTTGGCATTAGAACTCTTCTCGTTCTTGCGGTGGTTCATCCACTCTTGTTTCTGCATAAAAGTCGTCTGGCATTTGTGCCAAAACTTTAAATAATTGATCTGCTGTGACCGGTTTTTCACGCAATATGACTTCGTCACCACGGCGGAAGATTTCAACTTCCTTGCCTTCAAAGCGAAATTCTTTAGGTAACCGAATAGCTTGACTGCGACCTGTCATAAAAACTTTTGCTGTAGTCATAAAGCGACTCCATAAGTTTTGATATATACCTTATGATGGGTATTTTTTGAATATTTTTCAATCAATACTATATATTTAATAATGAACTTAAATATGGCAAAACAGGCAAAATTAATCCACTAACAACAGTTGCATGATCAGACATAAAACTTATTAATTCCTTATATTTTTCACTATATTTTACAGTTCCAACATTCCGTCCTAGCTCTTCTACTTTATTCTCTAGCTCTTGTAAAACAGAGTTTTCATCACTATTTTCTTCCTGAATCTTAGTAATTATCTCCAAGAATTCTTTTGGAATTTCATTATTTGTAGATTGTTGAATACCGCTGTTGCTATTCCCTGAAGCTAAATTCCCAACATTTCCTGAAATATTTATATTAAAAATCTGACTCACCTTATCTTGTGGGATAGGATTCGTATTCAATTTTGCTTCTCCAGCTTCAGGATTAATAACTTCTATTTCTAATACGAAATTTAATATTTTTGTTTTTACAATATCAATAATCCCCTCTAATTTTGTAGAAGGTATAACTTTCCAAGCCTGTACACACACCATATTCTTATAAATTTTATTGCTAAACATAGCCACAAAATTTGCGTCCCACGGTTGTTGTAACAGTTTACCCTTTTTAGCATTTATTACTAGTGACTCAAATTCAGCAATTGGAGCAGTTAATGAAACCGTTGTTAAATTCTTTCGAAATTCTTTAGGAAAGCAATTTGATGGAATGTCAGCATTTCTTAGCCCAGATCCAAATGCACCTGAAAAATGACCTTTTGAATTAACATCGTTATAAATTCGATAAGAAGGAATACCATCCAACGATTCATATCCATTAAGCTCTGAATCAACCCATGTTTTAAAATCTTCATTTCCCAATCGATAAGCTAAAACTTTACATCTTCTTAATAAATCAGAAACTTTAATATTAGAGTTTACTGCATCGTTCTGAATTTCTCTTAAAAGAGACATTTTTCATTTTCCAAAAAATAAAGCCATATCTGACATATGGCTTTATTGAATTATTTCAAGTATTAAAAGGACTTATTTTAAATTACGCCACATTTCCTTCCAAGAAATCCTGTGCAAAGCGCTGCAATACACCACCCGCTTCATACACATGCACTTCTTCTTCAGTGTCTAAACGGCAAGTCACAGGCACTTTAATAATTTCATTTTTGCCGTCTGCCGTCGAACGCTCAACCACCAAAGTCAGGTCAGAACGCGGCGCGATATTGCCAATCACGCTATACAGCTCAGTACCATCCAGCTTCAAAGTTTTACGGTCTGTACCCGTTTTAAACTCAAGCGGCAGCACGCCCATACCTACTAAGTTAGTACGGTGAATACGCTCAAAACCTTCTGCCACGATCACTTCTACACCTGCAAGGCGCACACCTTTAGCAGCCCAGTCACGGCTCGAACCTTGACCGTAGTCCTTACCTGCAATGATGATCAGCGGCTGCTTACGATTCATATAAGTTTCGATCGCTTCCCACATACGCATCACTTCGCCTTCTGGCTCTACGCGCGCTTTTGAACCTTGCTTGATCGTACCGTCAGAACGAACCACCATTTCATTAAACAATTTCGGGTTCGCAAATGTTGCACGTTGTGCAGTCAAATGGTCGCCACGGTGGGTTGCGTATGAGTTAAAGTCTTCTTCAGGCACGCCCATTTTATGCAGGTACTCACCCGCTGCCGAATCCATCATGATCGCATTTGAAGGCGATAAATGGTCAGTGGTGATATTGTCAGGCAAGATCGCAAGCGGACGCATATTTGCAAGTGTACGTGGTGCAGCCAAAGCCCCTTCCCAATACGGCGGACGGCGGATATAAGTACTTTGCGGACGCCAGTCGTATAGTGGGCTTGCCGCTTTTTCACGCTCACCCAAATCAAACATTGGTATATACACTTTCTTAAACTGTTCAGGCTTCACCGCTTCTTTTACCAGTGCATCAATTTCAGCATCAGACGGCCAAATATCTTTCAAGTAAATTGGATTACCGTCTTTGTCATTGCCGAGTGAATCAGTTTCGATATCAAAACGAATCGTTCCTGCAATGGCATACGCCACAACTAAAGGCGGAGACGCCAAGAATGCTTGTTTTGCGTATGGGTGGATACGGCCGTCAAAGTTACGGTTACCTGAAAGTACCGCCGTTGCGTACACATCACGGTCAATAATTTCTTGCTGAATCACAGGGTCTAGAGCGCCTGACATACCGTTACATGTGGTACATGCGTAGGCTACGATACCAAAGCCAAGTTTCTCTAAATCACCGAGTACACCTGCTTCTTCGAGATATAAAGCAGCGGCTTTAGAACCCGGTGCAAAAGATGATTTCACCCACGGTTTACGTACTAAGCCCAATTCATTGGCTTTACGTGCTAGTAAGCCTGCCGCAACGGTATTACGCGGGTTAGAGGTATTGGTACATGAAGTAATTGCAGCGATGATCACCGCGCCATCTGGAATTAAACCTTCCGCTTCTTGCGCACGCGCTGCGTCTAAGTTACCTGCAATACCTTTGGCTTTTAAGTCTGCTGTTGATACACGCGCATGCGGGTTCGATGGCCCTGCTATATTACGAGTCACTTTCGACAAATCGAAACGCAGTACACGCGGATATTCCGCTGCGGTCATATCTGACGCCCAAAGACCGATTTCTTTGGCATAGCCTTCAACCAATTTCACTTGATC
This sequence comes from Acinetobacter sp. YH01010, assembly GCF_013420775.1. Taxonomy (NCBI): domain Bacteria; kingdom Pseudomonadati; phylum Pseudomonadota; class Gammaproteobacteria; order Moraxellales; family Moraxellaceae; genus Acinetobacter; species Acinetobacter sp. YH01010. The sequence continues at coordinate 9,651 of NZ_VOYF01000018.1, forward strand.
CGCTTCACGGCCTGTCAGCGTTAGGTAATCAATGGTGTTTTGATCGATGTAGAACATTGCAGCCGTTGCGCCGTATTCAGGGGTCATATTCGAGATCGTTGCACGGTCACCCACTGACATGCTGTCAGCACCTTCACCGAAGAACTCTAAATAAGCACCGACCACACGTTCTTTACGTAAGAATTCTGTGAGCGCTAATACGATATCGGTTGCGGTAATGCCTGCTTGACGCTGACCTACAAGTTCTACACCAATGATGTCAGGCAGACGCATCCAAGATGCACGTCCCAGCATCACATTTTCAGCTTCTAAACCGCCGACACCGACAGAAATTACGCCCAAGGCATCAGTATGCGGCGTATGTGAGTCTGTGCCCACGCAAGTGTCTGGGAATGCCAGACCATCACGGTTTTGAATCACTGGAGACATTTTTTCCAAGTTGATTTGGTGCATGATACCGTTGCCCGCAGGGATCACATCAACATTTTCAAAGGCTGTTTTGGTCCATTCAATGAAATGGAAACGGTCTTCGTTACGGCGGTCTTCAATCGCGCGGTTTTTCTCAAATGCGTCAGGGTCAAAACCGCCAAACTCTACAGCTAGAGAATGGTCAACAATCAGCTGAGTCGGCACTACAGGATTGACTTTTGACGGGTCGCCGCCTTGGTCTGCAATCGCATCACGCAAGCCTGCAAGGTCAACCAAGGCGGTTTGACCAAGGATGTCATGGCACACCACACGCGCAGGGTACCAAGGGAAATCGTGGTCTTGTTTGCGGTTAATCAGTTCTTTTAATGACTGTTCTAAGATTGCAGGGTCGCATTTACGCACCAGCTGCTCTGCAAGGACTTTAGATGTATATGGGAGTTTTGCGTATGCGCCTGGCTGAATATCTTCTACGGCTTGGCGCACATCGAAGTATTCTAGCTGGGTGCCTTGCAGCGGTTTACGGTAGTTGTTGTTCATAGCGTTCCTGCCCTCAGTCTTTCATTTTTGCGTTGTCTTTTTCATAGACAATTCATCTTTGTTCGATAGGCATACTACACTGCCGAAAACCCATTTCCCAAATCTTATATATTTCATATAGTTAATTATAAAAACAGGGGTTTTGGAAATATTTAGTTACATTAACTTTGGAATATTCACTCTAAATTCCGCATTTGCCGAAAATTCATCCGATTTTAAGCCCCTTCTTTAGTCTTATATCAGCATTCAAACAGTATTTTCCTGCCGGTTCGCTGGCTGCGCGCGCTTTATTCGGCTCTGCCGCATCATGGTGTTAAACGTAATATTTTGATTACTTCTCTCTATTTAGGGATATTTCTGCGCTGTATTCATATTTAAACTCTGCATAGCCGCTCTAGATTTTCAGTCCCGCTGCATTGCGCGGGGCGTATTCCTGCACCGCAGGCCTGTTTGTGCTTTTGATGGGGCAATGCTCGTTTTTACATCACACGCTGCAGCAGATTTCTGCGCAGCGTTTTCTTCTTATTTAAAGCTTATTTTCAGCGCTGGCCTGCCTCAGCGCAGCCTGACTATGTGCTATATTTCAGTCCATATATATTTCAGCATTTTGCATAGGCGATCTTATGACTGACGCTTCCCTCAGCTTCCAAAAATTCACCTTAAACGGTGTAGACGCACAAAAATTCCTGCAAGGCCAAGTCACTTTGCATGCGGAGCGTCTGGAAGAAAATCAAACCCGCTATACCGTGATCTGCGACCTGAAAGGCCGCATTCATTTTGGCCTGTGGCTGACCAAACACAGTCCTGAAAGTTTTGAGATTGTCACAACGGCAGATCAAGCCGAAGAATTTGCCAAACACATTAAAAAATTCGGCGCTTTTTCAAAAATGAAACTGGAAGAAGCCGGTGCAGTTTTCCCGGCCTTGACTGAAAACACAACAACCTTCGCAACTGAAGCAACAGATATCGCCGCTTGGGAAATTCAAGCCATTCAAGCAGGCCAAGCCTATATTGACCAAGCGATTGAACATGTGTTCCAACCGCAAGAGTTACGTCTACATCAGCGTGAAGGCGTCCACTATGACAAAGGCTGTTATTTGGGTCAGGAAGTGATTGCACGTTTATGGTTTAAAGCCAAACCAAAAGCTTGGTTGCATGCAATTCAAGGCACAGGAACTGCGCCTGCACAAGGCGAACAGCTGAATAAAGGCGTACAAGTGGTCAATAGCGCGGCTGTAGAAAATGGTTATGTAGCTTTAGTGGTGGCACGTCCAGAAGCTTTGGAAGAGTTAGATGTGACAGTTTTAGCCTTGCCTGAAGCATTGAATGGTGATGTGGCGAGACCTGCTTAAACATCTTAATTTTTAAAATAAGAGCCAAATTACAAAAGCTGTTTGGCTCTTATTCTGATTACTATTTAAAATTACAACAAAATATAAAGATTTATAAAAATGCTTATCCCTTTTCCATTTCGCTTTTTCTTATTGAATTGCCTCATTCTCATTAGTTGTTTTATATCGCCAAATATTTATGCCGAGATAAATTCAGCGGTATTGGAAGAGCTACAAAATAGCAATGTGGTCGATCAAACCAATTCGCTTTCCCGCGATGAAATTGCCCAGTTAAAAAATCAAAACGAGCAGCTTTATCAGCAAAAGCATGTCGACTTTAAAATTTTGATGATTCCCTCGACCAATGGAAAAGCTATTGATCAATATGCACTTGAGATATTCAATAAACTTAAAATTGGCAATGAAAAGCTCGATAACGGCTTACTACTTTTGGTTGCAAAAGATGATCGTAAAATACGGTTCGAGGTAGGTTATGGTTTAGAGGGAGATTTAACTGATATAGAAGCTGGGCGCATAATTCGACACACCCTCGCTCCAAATTTCCAAAATAATGACTATTTTAATGGCTTTAAAGAAACACAAAAAAAGTTACTAGATAAATCAATTACTCTTGGTAAACCTAAAAACGAAGATCAAAAAATAGATCACATTCTAAAAACAACAGCTGGAATATTTCTATCATTCTTATTGTGTATCCCACTCTATTGGTGTTACACAAAAGTGATTATTAAATTTGGTACTAATGGTGCCTTAGGTGCTTTTATTGGACTCCTTATCTTTGAAATTTTTATTCATCTTTTGATTTTTGGTTATTTAAATTTTGAAAAAATTGCATTTTTACTTTGCGCATCTATTCCTCTTTATGCCCCTTTTATGTTGACTATATTTCTTCCCTTCAATGAACAATACAGGTTACTTAAAACTATTTTATACAGCTTACCACTTCAGATTTTTGCTTTATTTGGCTTCGGCATTTTTTACTTCATCGAATTCTATCCTCAAATATCATTCATTATATTAACAACCATAACCACTTGTTTTATTTTGCTTTTATTAAGATATGCAGTGTTTTTATATCGATTCAGAGCAGGTACTGAAAATACCTATCTCACTGCTTTTTATAATCAATATTTACAAGAAAAAGCACGTCAAAAAATGTTGGATGAACAATATGAGCGTTTAAATCCTTTCAATAGAACGAACGAATCAAGTCAGTCTTCTTCCTCTAGTTACAGCTCTTCATCGTCAAGCAGCAGTTCTTCATCAGGAAGCAGCTCAAGTAGTTCTTCCTCTTCTTCAAGAGAATCAGGAGGAAGCTCAGGTGGTGGTGGCGCCTCGGGTTCATGGTAATACCTAAAACGAAGTTGCGATTAAATCGTAATTTTTAAAATCCAATCATTTAAAGCCAAAGCCTAAAAATTTTGGCTTTTATATCACTCATTTTTTTCCCTCACAAAATAAACCACCCCACCCCGATCATCCGAAAAATAAAAGGAATTTGCATCAATTCGCTAAATATCCGCAGGTCGCCCATGCACCGTTTTACCGACTAAAAAACCATCCATAAAGGTTTCTAGCTTTTGTCCTTTGCGCATAATTGTAATTTGATAGCCATGACCAATGGCTGCGTCGGTAGAACCATGCAAAGCCACTAAAAAAGCATTTTTAATCGTATCGTCCGTGTTTGGATCATCAAAATAATCAAAACCCAATGCAGAGGAATGTGAAGAAAAATAAGCATAGGGCGATGGAACATTTTTACAGCCAGATGCACGTTTAAATTTCGGATCAGCTAAGACTTTGCCCAGCCATGAATAACATGCGGGCCAGCCATAATCGGCATCCCGCTTTAACGCATAAAAAGTTTCATCAGGCTTTTTACTTCCCAAATGATCAGAACCTTGATTGGTCGCAAATAGAAATCTACCGATCCATTTTAATCCAACTGCATTACGCAAACCTGTCGCATACATCCGTTGCTCTGAACCATCAGGATTCATCTCGATGACTGAGGCTCGCACTTTTTCTTTTCCTACACAGGCGTTACAACTCGAGCCAACCGACACATAAATCTTTCCATTTCCACCGACTGCAATCGTCCGCGTCAGATGCCAACCGCCGTATTTATAACTCAAACCATAATCGGGAAATGTCGCTAAAACTTCAGCCTTACTCGAAGGCTGAGTTTCTCCTTTGTTGAATTTTTGCCGTGTCAGTTGGTGCGTTTCCGCCAAATAGAGCCAATCCTGTCCTTGAGCATCGGTATAAAACTGAACTGAATTTGGATTTCTCAAACCAGTCAAATAAGGAATGATTTTGCCAAATTTACCTGTGTCAGCATTCCAATCATCCAATATATAGACAGTACCTTTTTTATTATCTGTTAGATCATACATATCCGTGACAAACATTCTGCGATCAGGCGCTTGCGCAAAAAAGCGTACCCGTTTGAGACCTTCAGCAGCAGGAATGATCTCGAAATTTGCAGGCAAATTTAATGAAAACTGCTTGCCATTTTTTAAATGGATTGGATGAGGTACAAGCTTGGGTTGTTGAGCCCAACTGGTCATTGAACAGACGAAACCAAGGATCAAGATGGCGCTTATTTTTATCATATTTAAATACATCTCAATGAATCATGTATATCTGTATTCATCATAGATGCCTTGTATCTATTTTATTCAATTTATATTTTTAGAAAATATTATACTTTTGAAAATTAAAGTTTTTTTAATCACATACGCTGTTACAGTACACAACAGTTAAAATAAGGAGGAACTTTATTCCCCCCTCACGTCTTCGTTTTTAAATCATGATTTTAATCAAAATCCATGAAATAACTTATTCATATCTTTGCATACATATTCTTTAAAATGATAGGCGCGCGCATGTTTGGCATCAAATTTAGCTTCTAAATCGCCTTTTTTGAAAATATAAACCCGATCCTCTTTACTGACTAAAAACTCTGCACCCAGTTTCATCAAAAGCGCATCTATTTTATCTTCATCTGCAATCGATTCATCTGCATTGATTTTATCGTAATTGCGTTTAATGCCTTTAATAAACATCGCGCTGCCTCTGAGAAAATAACAATGCGCGATTAAATCAGAGTCCTGCTTTTTTGCAAAGGCTTTTGATGCAATAAAGTCATGGCATTTAAAGCGCTAAGGGCAATCAACATTATTTTATAAAAACGCTTTAAATCACAATTCCTCACTTTACATTTACGTAAATCTACCTATGATGTAAAAACCGACAAAAATAACCACCAAAACACATAAACGGAATTATGTGTATGATTTACAAAAGGTTTCAAGATGAAAAAAATCCTACTCGCAAGCATTATAGCAATGAGCGCTCAATTGGCTTTTGCTGAAACTAAAACAGATGCCGTCGATCCTGAATTTGCTAAAGTGGAAGCTATGGTCAAGGCCAAAGATATGAATGGTGCCTACCAGACACTGAGCAAGCTTGCAGCAAAAGGTAATGCTCAGGCCATTTATAATTTGGGCTATCTTACTCAAACAGGTCAAGGCGTAGCGAAGGATGAGAAAAAAGCCATCCAACTCTATGAACAGGCTGCAGCCAAAGGTTACCCAGTTGCTAACTATGTTTTAGGTAAAAATTATGCAACGGGCACACTGAGCTTAAAACAAGATACCAATAAGGCCAAACAATATTTAGAACGCGCATCTTCGGCAGGGTTTGACGATGCCTCCATCGACTATGCCATTTTACTTTTTGCAGAAAATAAGCCTGAGTCAGATAAATTGGCACTCAGCAAACTTGATCCGCTGATTAAAAAAGGCAACTACCCTGCGATTCATGCCAAAGCGCTTTATGACATCAGTGCTGGCTTTAAAGCTAAAAATGAAAAGCCTATTCAGCAAGGTCTAAATAGCATTCAAGAGTTAGCGAAAAAAGGTTATGTCCCTGCATTGATGGCAGTGGGCAATATGTTTGTAAATGGCAATATCATCCCGCAAAATTTGCCTGAAGCTAAAAAAATATTTAGCGCATTAGCCAAAGAAAATATTCCGCAAGCCAAAGAATCTTTGGCAACCGTGGATAAAATGATTGCTGAACAAGCCAAAGCACCTAAAGCCAATGCGAAAAAGAGTTAATTGAGCATTAAAAAAAGCCCTGCACATGCAGGGCTTTTTCATGGGTTTAAGCAAATCTTGAGCTGATCAAAATCACGCCCACCACAGACTGATTAATACACCTGTTACGACAAAGCCCAAGATAGTACTCATCAACAAAGGCGTTAAGGTCTTTTCATTTAAGCCATACACTTGTCCTAGCATGGCAAAAATCGTCGGCATCGGTAATGCGGCAATAATCGTCCCTGCATATAACATCTCTTGGCTGACATCGGTCAAATAACGTAAGCCTAAATAAGTCAGTAAAGGCATCACCAAGTTGCTTGAAATCACCAAATAGAAGCTCTGAGCATTCACATACTTTAAGCTCATACCGACAATCCCTCCACCAATTGCAAACAGTGCCAGTGGTGAAGCCGTTTGACCTAACATCGCTAGTACATCATTGATTTGATGAGGCAAACGAATTTGGAAAATTGCAAACCCAATCCCTAGCATTACCCCTGCAAAGAGTGGATTTTTTAACAGGGTTAATAAGGTATTTTTGATGATGTCGCCAATATTGGCTTTTTGCTGTGAACTTCCTAATTGCGCAAGGACCAGCACCGTTGGAATCAGCAGCACACTTTCAATGATGACGATTAATGAGGTATAGGTCATCGCATTTTGACCGACCAATAAGCTTAGGACTGCAGTGCCAATTAAGCCTGTATTTGACATGCCAGCGCCTAATGACAGTACCGCAGTTTGCGACATATTATTTTTAAAATGTGTCGACAATAGCCAATAGGCCATACCATACAGTAAAAACGTGACTCCGGTATAAACAAAAAAATAGCCGGGATACCAAATTTGATGCAAATCTTTAGAAGCTAATGACTGAAAAAACAAAGCCGGCAGTGCAATCTTAATCACAAATGCACCAATGGTTCCGACCTGTTCTTTACTCAATAAACTGCATTTTACCGACAGATATCCCAAGGCCAAAAGAAAAAAGATTGGACCAATCACCTCAAAGACCATACGAAATATCCTGTGTAATAGACTCTTCCATCCACACCCTCAACCTGAGAGTGTGGATCGGACCTCTATTTTGAAAATTAGAAAGCCGTAAATTGACTTCTTTGTGCATGCGGCTGACAGCGTAAGTACTGCGGAGAAATTTTTAAATTTTCACCGAGTTCTGCAGCAGCATGCCATGGCCAACGCGGGTCATATTGAATTGCACGAGCTAGACCAATCGCATCTGCCATACCATATTGTAAGATGCCTTCGGCTTGCATTGCTTCGGTAATTAAACCCACAGCAATTACGGGAACCTGAACGGCTTGCTTAATGGCTTCAGCAAAAGGCACTTGATAACTGGCTTGTAATTGAATTTTTTGCGCAACATCTAAGCCGCCACTAGAAACATGAATATAGGCTGTTCCTAGTTGTGCAAGCGCTTTTGACAAGCCAATTGCCGAGTCTAGATCCCAACTCGGTGCTTCAGTATATTCCATCCAGTCAGTTGCGGAAATACGTACCCCAATTGGATAATCTTCAGGAACGGCATTTTTCATGGCTTGGAACACTTCAAGCGTCAGCCGAATGCGATTTTCCAGACTGCCACCATATTCATCGCTACGCCGATTCGACAATGGTGACATAAATTGATGCAGCAAATAACCATGTGCAGCATGTAGCTCAATTAAGTCAAAGCCTGCATCTACCGCACGTTTTGCTGAATCGGCAAAGTCTTGAATGATCTGCTGGATTTCATCTCGGCTTAAAGCATGGGGTGCATGATCTGTGGCATTAAAGGGCAAATCACTGGCTGACACAGTTTGCCATCCTTGAGGATGATTTGGAGGTAATTGTCCACGTCCTGCCCACGGTTTATCTGTCGATGCCTTACGACCCGCATGTGCCAGTTGGATAGCAAATGGCATAGGTGAAAGTGATTTCACCTTGGCCAATAGTGCCTTCATCTGTGCACGTTGCATATCATTCCAAAGGCCGAGGTCTGCATAGCTAATGCGCCCCTCTGCCTGTACGGCCGTTGCCTCGATGATACATAGTCCGGCACCTGACAAGGCATAATTCGCCCATTGTTGCTCATGCCAATAGCTTAACTCCCCTTGCTCATTGGCAGAATATTGACACATGGGTGCAATCACGATTCGATTAGTCAGCCCCAATGTTCCAAACTGAATTGGTTGAAATAACAACGCCACATTACTCTCCTTTTAGAAGGCTTTGGTCACACTTAATCCTGCACTCCAATTCAAACCATCCGCGGGTTCAAAGAAGCGTCCATTTCCATCATTGACGATCACTGAACCGACATAGTTTTCATCAAACAAATTATCTACACGTACATAGGTTTTAACTTTCCAATCTGCTTGTTTCCACACATAACCAGCGTTGGCAGAAACCACGGTATAGCTCGACGCAGCATCACTGTTGGCATCATCGACATAGACTTTATCCATATAGCGAACATCTAGGCCGGCATTAAAGCCAATATCTGGCAGCCAATTCAGTGCGGCAAACGCTTGGTTTTTGGCAATACCCGGAATATAGGTGCCTTTGACGACATCACTGTCAGGAATTGCGGCATCAAAAGTGGCATCGATATAACTGTAACTTGCTTGCGCGCTTAAATCTCGCCATAGCTGTTTATTCCACGAAAGCTCCACACCTTCACGTAAGGTTTTATCGGCATTTTTATAGGTTGCACGACCATTGATACTTCCTGCAGAGACGATGTCATCTTGAGTTTTGCTTTGGAACACCGCTGCAGTGAAATTCCCCAATGCATTTTGTGATTTAAGCCCAAGCTCGTAGTTATCGCTACTGGCCGGTTTTAAATCAAAATTCATACCGTCATCTTTAGAATAGGCCATTTCTGTAAAGGTCGGTGTTTCAAAACCTTTGGCATAACTGGCATAGGCATTCAGTTGAGGCGCAATATTCCAACTTAATGCTGCTGAAGGTAAAACTTTGTCATAGTCGGTTTTACCGCTGTCATCCTTATTTAAACCCACGACATATTTATCGTCAGATTCATAATGAACATTGCTATATCGTAGCCCTGTATCTAAAGTCCAATTGGGTAAAAAATTCCACGAAGCTTGGACATAGGGATCTAAATTCCACAAGGTGTTATTTTCATTTCGACGAATATTGCCATTCTTGCCAAAATTTCCATTGGCATCAAAATTTTCATAGCCCTTACGGTCTTCATCCATATAATCAAAGGCAAGGCCTGCAGTAAAACGCGTATTCGGCAAAAGGTCTTTGCCTGTCCAGCGAATATCTGTTCCATAATAATCACGGCTAAAATCAATCACACCACCTGCATGGCGCGCATTATTTTGTGGATTTTTGGGGATGGACTGATACTGCACCACATCACGTTGCCCCATATACACCATTGCATTGAGTTCATGCTGCTCATTCAATGGTTTTTTCCACGTCAACCCAGTTTGAGTTTGGCTAATTTCCTTACGTACATCATAGGTATTATTGGCATCATTAACTTGTTTCGGATTTTGACGCAATTGCTCCCGATTCAGACCTTGTGGATCATCGGCATTGATATCCACATGATTCACAATCCAATTGACCTTGGAACCATCATCCAAATCCCACGTCAGTTTTGCATTGCTGAGTACCTTATTTGCAGCACTATGATCACGGTAGCCATCGGTTTCAAAATAAGAAGAACTCACAACATAGCTAGGTTCATTGGCCTGTTCTGAGCCACCTTGCAGCACAATATCAGCACGGCTTTTATTATGACTGCCGCCTGAATAGCCGAGTTCGATGGAGTCTTTTCCAGTACCTTGCTTGGTCGTTGTTAAAATCGCCCCACCCGAAGAGTTACCATATAAAGAGGAAAATGGCCCGCCCAATACCTCGATATGATTTAAGCTACTCATATCGATATTTGACGTCTGTCCCTGACCATCCGGCATGGTCGCAGGGATTCCATCAACATATAAACGGATACCACGCACACCAAATGTTGAACGTGCGCCAAAGCCTCGCATAGACAGTTGCAAGTCTTGTGCGTAGTTTTCACGGTTATTCAGTTGCAGGCCGGGCACACCTTTTAAGGTTTCGGACAGATTTACACCCGTATTGTTATTATTTTCAGCCTGCTGTACACGGTATACCGATGCAGGTGTTTTTAACCACGTGGTATTGGTTCGTGGTGCTTCAATGGTAATCTCAGGAAGTAAAACAGGTTCCGTAGAACCTGTTTCTGCATACAGCTGTTGGCTAATACATGCCGTCAGGCAAAGTAAATGTGTCTTAAATGATGTGACGTTAAATTTACTTTGCATAGAGCACCTATTTTGACATTAGAAGATTACCTTAGAGCTTAAACCAATTAGGAAAGCATCATCAACTCGATTTGTTGAGCCTGGGTTAATCACATATTGTAAACTAGGGCGAATCATCAACCATTTCGTCGGGTTATGGCTATAGTTCAACTCGACATTATATTCTGCACTTGCATCAAATTTCTCAGCAGAAAGTCGATCATTGACATGTACACGGTTCACGCCCAAGCCAACCATATCGTTAGGTAAACGATCGGCCAATCCAATGTATTTCAAACCCAACTGCTGTGAGTTATCAACTTTTGTGGTGACACGATCATGCCAAGTAAAATTGGCAAAGCTATGCAAACCACGTTTGCCTTCACCTGTAGACGTTAACTGTTGCTCAATCGCTACCCAACCACCAAAGGTACGATCTTCAGCTTCACCCGAAATAATGTCTTTTTGATTTTTTACATTATCTGCAGTGTTGTACATCGCACCAAAGCGGTAGCTGCCCGGTAAGCCATTCACCAATGCTTTCGGTGTCCAAATGATTTCTACAGGAATAGTTACACCATCGGCATCATCGGTATCCAAATTCCAACCATGGCGTTCCAAAGCATTTTCAGGGTTGTATTCATACACACCCGCTTGTACAGCAAGTTCTGGGCTAAGCTCTTGCTTCACACGTGCGCCCCACTGTGAAACTGGGGTATTCATCCAAATATTGCCTTGCCATTTACCCATTTGCGCAGCGCAAAATGCAGTACTGGCAAAGTCACAGCCCGTCACGTTAAAGTCCATGCCCAAACCTAAACGGCCTGCTTTAATGCTTAAGCCTTGCTGTTTAAATTGCTTTTCAATAGACAGTTCAGATAAGCGAGTTTTCTGATTACCACGACCAAAATTGGCTTGTGCATTTGCCAATTGAGGAACATCTCCTTGCAAATCACGAACTGAGGTACTTTGACCTTGACGAGCAGTCATTACAGCACGCACAGTCACACCACCCCAACCTGCGAGTTTTTCCATATCAAGCTGTGTACCTAACCACAATTGGCTGGCTACCGTTGCTGAATGTCCCGGATTACGACCGCCATCGGCAAGATAGGCAGCATCAGCAGCAATATTGGCCTCAAACTTCACACCTTGTTGTGCAAGTTCGGTACGTTTACCATCCCAATCCCCGAGCATGTACTGACCTTTAGTGTCGAATGCTTCTGCGGCGTGAACATGTGTCATGGCTGCTGCAACAAATGCAGGTAGAAAAGCTAGACTGTATTTTTTCATGGTAAAACCTAAATCTGGAGAGAGTCTCTAGACAAGCCACAAGGCTTGAAATCTAATGTCACAAAAATTACATAATTTTTCACGTTCTATCTCAGCATTATTTTTATCATTCACAAAACTTTAATTTATCGATAAATGATTTTAAATAAATCTATTGTTATATAATTATTTTAATTGTTATTTTTCAACACCTTATATTTTTGAAAAATTAAATTTTAAAATTCTGATCGCTTACTTAAACTCATTATCGTGACTTATTGGTTTATTATTCTCACAATAAATAACCTACAACCTGTTTAACCTTTTACTCAGACCGCCATGAAACTTGCATTCTGTAGGGCTAGGCCCAATAGTATGCATAACTTGAATGACCCATTGCTTCGACCTATATGCCTGAATTACCAGAAGTAGAAACCACTAAAACCAGTTTATTGCCATTATTAAATGAAAAGGTTCTCAAAGTTGAGGTTTTTCAGTCGAGCCTGCGTTGGCCTATTCCTGACGACATTCAAAAACTCGTCGGACAAAAGCTGCTTCAGCTCAGCCGTCGATCAAAATATATTTTGGCTGAATTTGAACAGGACAGCATGCTATGGCATTTGGGCATGTCTGGCAGTTTTCGGATTTGTGAAGGTCATGAAGCATTACGAAAGCATGATCATCTGGTGATTCATTTTGAAGATATGCAATTACGCTATCATGATCCGCGCCGTTTTGGCTGTATTTTATGGTTAGATGCATCATCTCAAAGCAAACTGATTGACACGCTTGGCCCTGAACCGCTGAGTGATGCGTTTAATGCTGAATACTTATTCCAAAAATTTAAAAATAAACAGACCGGTATCAAAGTGTCGATCATGGACAATCATATTGTGGTTGGTGTCGGCAATATCTATGCAACGGAAAGCTTATTTAACTTAGGCATACACCCTGCGCAGCCTGCATCAAGTTTGAGTTTTGAACAAGTTGAAAAAATGGTCATCGAAATCAAACGCATTTTAAAACAGGCAATTGATTTAGGCGGTTCGACGTTACGTGATTACACCAATGCGATGGGCGAAAATGGTTATTTCCAACAAACTCTGCTCGCCTACGGACGTGCCGGTGAAATGTGCATCAACTGTGAAACCATCTTGCAAAATATCAAACTAGGGCAACGTGCATCGGTGTTTTGCCCAGAGTGTCAGCCTTTAAAAAAGGTTAAAATGCTGAGTAAGAAAACCGTGAAAGGAAATAACGCATGAAGTCTGCGATTGTTCGCCACATATTAGTTAAAGATAAAGAACTATGTGAGCAACTGAAAAAGAAAATCAAAGGCGGTGCGGACTTTGCCAAAATTGCAAAGCAGCATTCGACATGCCCTTCGGGTAAAAAAGGCGGTGAGCTTGGCGACATTAAAAAAGGCCAACTGGTTGGTCCAATTGATAAGGCAGTTTTTACTTTGCCCGAACGTGAACTGCATGGCCCGATCAAAAGCCAGTTTGGCTGGCATTTGTTAGAAATTAAGTTTCGGATGGATTTTTAATCTCCTAAATCCCCCCTTTGAAAAGAAGGAATTCTCCTCCCTTTTTAAAATGGAGGTCGGAAGGGATTCAATAAAAAACGGCACTTCAAAGTGCCATTTTAAATGCTAAAGGATTAACCTTTACGTTTTAATTCATCACGAATTTCACGAAGTAATTCGATATCTTCTGGAGTCGCCTCTGGAGCTGGCTCTTCAACTTTTTGACGGCGCAATTTGTTCATCAATTTCACTAACCAGAATACGACCCATGCCAAAAGCAAGAAGTTGATTAAGATAGTTAAGAAGTTACCGTAAGCCAACACATTAAGGCCTGCATCCTGTGCTGCTTTGAGCGTGGTGAGGTTATTTGGATTATCGCCCAATACTAAGAACCAATTTGAATAATCAACGTCACCACCAAGGATCCAAGAAATAAAAGGCATGATAATGTCTTTTACCATGGAATCGATGATTTTACCGAAAGCACCACCAATGATGACACCTACAGCCAAGTCCATCACGTTGCCTTTTACGGCAAATTCTCTAAATTCTTGAATAATACTCATGTGATCTCCAGAAATTTTTTCAGCTTTAATTTTGTGACGAAGTATACATTATATCTGTATAACTATTTCCACCTAATTTACTTGGTTTATATTAGATTCTAAATACCATGTATAAAAATTCACACAAAACATTTTTGATTTTGGTAATACATTCTATTAAAAGGGATTTATCAAAATTATACATGTCGAATTAAATGAATAAAGTCATTCAATTTTTGCATTTTTATTCAAAACACCCATGCATAAAAAAACCGCTAACCTAAGTCAGCGGTTTTTTTGAAACTGTAAAATTAACCGTTACGGTTACGTTTACGTTCGTTTTCAGTCAACCAGCGTTTACGGATACGGATTGACTTAGGCGTTACTTCAACTAATTCGTCGTCTTCAATAAATTCAAGCGCTTGTTCAAGCGTAAATTCAATGTGCGGAACGAGAGTCAACGCATCATCAGTACCAGAAGCACGTACGTTAGTTAACTGTTTCGCTTTAGTTGGGTTAACAGTCATGTCATCTGAACGCGAGTTAATACCAACGATCATACCTTCATAAACTTCTAACTGAGGTTTAGCAAATAGACGGCCACGGTCTTGTAAGCTGAAAAGTGCATAGCCCAAGCAAGTACCTTGAACCATAGAAATCAACACACCATTTTGACGTTTCGCAACAGTACCTTGTTTCATAGGACCGTAGTGCGAGAAGCTTGAAGTCATGATACCTGTACCTGAAGTCATAGTTAAGAATTCAGAACGGAAACCAATCAAACCACGTGAAGGAACTGTTGCTTCAATACGGATACGGCCTTTACCGTCAACTTCCATATTGGTCATTTCACCTTTACGGTGACCCATTTGTTCCATTACAGCGCCTTGGTGCTGCTCTTCAACGTCAAACGTTACGTTTTCGTATGGCTCTTGTTTTTCACCATCAATTTCTTTGATGATTACTTGTGGACGTGATACGCCCATTTCGAAGCCTTCACGACGCATGTTTTCAATAAGAACTGAAAGGTGAAGCTCACCACGACCAGATACTTTGAAACGGTCAGGACTGTCAGTATCTTCAACACGTAATGCTACGTTGTGAATCAATTCGCGATCTAGACGTTCACGGATATTACGTGAAGTTACGAATTTACCTTCTTTACCAGCAAACGGTGAGTTGTTTACTTGGAAAGTCATCGATACTGTAGGTTCGTCTACAGAAAGTGCAGGTAAAGCTTCAACTGCTTTTGGATCACAGATTGTGTCAGAGATATGAAGTTCATCAATACCCGTTACACAAACGATGTCACCAGCAGAAGCTGATTCAACATCGATACGCTCTAAACCATGGTAACCCATGATTTTTAAGATACGACCGTTACGTGTTTTACCGTCTTTGTCGATTACAGTTACAGGAGTGTTTAATTTCACTGAACCACGTTGAATACGACCAACACCGATAACACCTACGAAGCTATTATAGTCAAGTGAAGACACTTGCATTTGGAATGGACCGTCAACGTCAACTGCTGGTGGTTCAACGATGTCTACAATTGTTTCGAACAATGGAGTCATGTCTTCAGCAAGTTCTTCTGGAGATGGACCAGCCACACCACGAAGACCTGAAGCATATACAACTGGGAAGTCTAACTGTTCGTCAGAACCACCAAGGTTGTCGAACAAATCGAATACTTGGTCAATTACCCAGTCTGGACGAGCGTTTGGCTTGTCGACTTTGTTAATAATTACGATTGGTTTCAAACCACGTGCGAACGCTTTTTGCGTTACAAAACGAGTTTGTGGCATTGGGCCTTCTTGAGAGTCAACAAGAAGAAGTACGCAGTCAACCATTGACATTACACGTTCTACTTCACCACCGAAGTCGGCGTGTCCCGGGGTATCCACGATATTGATACGGTATTCAGTGTTAGTACGCTTGTCTAACCATTTGATTGCAGTGTTTTTTGCAAGAATGGTAATACCACGTTCACTTTCAATAGCGCCAGAATCCATTACACGTTCGATCTCGCCTGCGCGATCGCCAAGAGCACCTGATTGCTGTAAAAGTTTGTCTACAAGAGTAGTTTTACCATGGTCGACGTGCGCGATGATGGCAATGTTACGGAGAGTTTTAATATCTGACATGTGAATTCGATACGCCTAAAGTTTGAGGGCAAATTATACAGAAAAAATATAGATTTTAGTAGTGACAGTTTATTGACAATCGCATTTTTTTTGACGACTGGCACGCTTTTGGTTTTGTAAAGCTGTGTAAACAGATTAGAATAGCGCCACCTAGCCTTAATTTTCAGTGCCGCATGTCTGATTTAAACCAATCTCCCGAAGCAAAAGATCAACTCGATTTAGTCTATGGATTGAATGATCGACCAAAACCTTTTATTGCTTTTCTCGCTGCGTTTCAACATTTATTGGCCATTATTGTCCCAATTGTGACGCCGGGTCTGCTGATCTGTTTGGCACTTGGTGTGTCAAAAGAAGACACCAATATGATTCTGTCGATGTCATTGGTGATCTCTGGTATCGCAACCTTTTTACAATGTAAAAAAGTCGGTCCATTTGGTGCAGGTCTCCTGATTGTACAAGGAACCAGCTTTAACTTTATTGGTCCTATTATCGGTATTGGTTCTGCAATGGTTGCGGCAGGTACACCTGTAGAAGCAGTTATGGCATCTATCTTTGGTGTGGTGATCGCGGGTTCATTCATTGAAATGGGTGTGTCACGGATCTTACCGTGGGTGAAAAAACTGATCACTCCATTGGTAACAGGTATCGTGGTGTTATTGATTGGTCTGACTTTAATTAAAGAAGGCCTGATCAGCATGGGTGGTGGTTATCAAGCCATGGGCGATAAAACATTTGCCAATGCAGACAACCTCATCATGTCTTGTACCGTTTTGGCACTTATCATTTTACTGAACCGTGTACGTATTACATGGGTAAAGAGTTCTGCCATCCTGATTGCCTTAGTCGTGGGTTACATCCTTGCAGGCTTTATGGGTCATTTAAACTTTGATGGTTTAAAAGATGCGCCACTGGTTCAAATTCCAACACCGATGCACTTTGGCTTAAGCTTCTCTTGGAGCTTGTTCATTCCAATGGCATTTATCTACCTTGTGACATCCTTGGAAGCGATTGGTGATATTACCGCGACTTCTAAGCTTTCAAATCAAGCTGTAGATGGTCCTGAATGGATGAAGCGTATTAAAGGTGGTGTATTGGTGAATGGTGCAAACTCATTCCTTGCCGGTATCTTTAACACGTTCCCAAGTTCTGTATTTGCGCAAAACAACGGTGTCATTCAGTTAACAGGTGTTGCAAGCCGCTATGTGGGCATTTGGATTGCTGCCCTTTTGGTTATTTTAGGCTTACTTCCTGCTGTAGCAGGTGTCATTCAAGCGGTTCCACAAGCCGTGCTTGGTGGTGCTGTGATGGTAATGTTTGGTGCTGTAGCAGCCTCGGGTATCAATATCTTGTCAGGCATTCATTTAGACCGCCGCGCACTATTAATCATTGCGATTTCATTGGCATTGGGTCTAGGTGTTGCACAAGTACCACAAATCCTTGAACATCTTCCTGAATTGTTCCGTAATATCTTCAGTTCAGGCGTTGCCACTGGTGGTATCGCTGCCCTTATTTTGAATATTGTTCTTCCTGAAGTGAAGAAGTAAGTTCATTTGTCAAAGAACACTGCCTAGGTTCCGCCCTAGGCAGTGTTTTTTATGATGGAGAAATCTATGGATCTCACAAGTGAAGTCGTTATACGACAGATCGATTTATTACAAGATCGCGTGCTTTTCGTAAATGCACCGACAGATGACTTACTCAGTCAATTGAATGACAATATTAAGCCATCGATTTGGTGCTGGAATTTTAATGATTTTCAGTACTTTCAAAATCAACAGTCAAACGTCCATTTTGGTGTCGATTTTCCTGAAGGTCAGTTTGATCAAGCGGTTATTTTTGTTCCGAAATCAAAAGAACTGCTAAATTATTTATTACACAATGTGGCAAGTCATCTTGCTCAAGGTGCGTCTATTTTCCTCGTGGGTGAGAAAAAAGGCGGTGTTGAACGCGCTGCAAAACAATTACAGCCCTTTGGTAAAACCCTAAAAATTGATAGCGCGCGTCACTGCCAAATGTGGCAAACCCTATTGGAAAAAACTGTCACACTGAAGCCACTGCAAGATTGGGTGCAAAAATATCCAGTTGAAACCCCAAATGGTGAGCTTACGATTTGCGCACTGCCTGGCGTATTTAGCCAGAACCGTTTAGATGTGGGTACGGCTACCTTATTGCCTTATTTATCACAGATGACTTCGGGCAAAATTGCAGATTTTGGCTGTGGTGCGGGTGTTATCAGTGCTTATTTAGCCAAACTGAATCCTAAAAATCGTATCTTTGCCATGGATGTAGATGCCTTTGCACTAGCGTCTACACAAATGACATTTGAACAAAATTTGCTTGAACCTGAACAACTTGAGATTAAAGCGGTCACAGGAATCGAGGATGCTCCCTTATTTTTACATGCCATAGTCAGCAATCCACCCTTCCATCAAGGGATTCAAACCGACTACAATGCCAGTGAAAATCTATGCAAAACTTCGCGCAGACATTTGAAGTCTGGGGGTGAGCTTTGGATTGTTGCCAACCGATTCCTCAATTATCCGACTTTAATTGAGCAGCATTATGGTCAATGTACAATCAAAGCCGACCAACAAGGATTTAAAGTCTTGTTTGCGAGCACGCAAAAAAATCTTAAGGAACAATGATGAGCGAAATTCAAAAACCAGCTCAACTTCAACGTAAGTTGGGTGCTCGCCATCTCAACATGATTGCAATTGGTGGTTCAATTGGTACAGGTTTATTTCTAGCCTCTGGAGCAACCATTGCCAATGCAGGCCCGGGTGGCGCCCTGCTTGCATACTGCTTAATTGGTATCATGATTTACTTCTTGATGACCAGTCTAGGTGAGCTTGCAACACATAATCCAACTTCGGGTGCATTCTTTACCTACGGCACAAAGTATGTCGAGGGTGGTTTCGGCTTCGCTTTGGGTTGGAACTATTGGTATAACTGGGCGATTACCGTGGCATTTGAATTGGTTGCTGTCCAATTCATTATGAAATTCTGGTTTCCAGATATTCCGGGCTTTTACTGGAGTGCGATTTTCCTCGCAATCGTCTTTGCCATTAATGCACTGACCGTAAAAGGCTTTGGTGAATCAGAATTCTTCTTCTCGCTTGTTAAAGTGCTCGCAATTGTTGCCTTTATCATTATCGGCCTGTTTATGATTGGCAAAATCATGCTGACACCGGGCGTAGAAACATTTGCCAACTGGACCAAGGGTGAAGCCCCATTTGTCGGCGGTTTATCTGCCTTGATTGGTGTGGCCATGATTGCCGGTTTCTCTTTCCAAGGGACTGAAATGGTTGGTGTGGCTGCAGGTGAATCGAAAGATCCTGAAAAGACCATTCCTATTGCCATCAAGCAAATTTTCTGGCGTATCTTGTTGTTTTATATCGTGTGTATCTTCATTATCGGCACTCTCATTGCCTATGATGACCCACGTTTATTACAAGCAGCATCTACTGAAAATATTGCACTTTCACCATTTACCTTACTGTATGAAAAAGCAGGTTTTGCTTTTGCTGCATCGGTGATGAATGCGGTGATCTTGACTGCGATTTTATCAGCGGGTAACTCTGGTATGTACTCCTCTACTCGTATGCTGTTTGATATGGCACGTAAAGGCAGTGCGCCGAAAGTCTTTGGTCGCTTAGATGCACGTGGCGTACCGATGAATGCACTTTATGCAACAACAGCGATTGCGGCACTGTGCTTCTTAACCACCTTTATCGGTGAACAAGCGGTCTTTAATTGGTTACTGAACATGTCTGGTATGTGTGGCTTTATTGTGTGGCTCGGTATTGCAGTTTCACATTATCGCTTCCGTAAAGGCTACTTGGCTCAAGGCAATAAATTGGAAGATCTTGCTTACCGTGCAAAATTCTTCCCATTTGCACCGTGGTTTGCCTTTATTTTGTGTGCCATCGTGGTCCTTGGTCAGAACTATCAAGCCGTTTTAGATGGTGAGTGGTTAGCCGTTGTTTCTACCTATATTGGTATTTTCTTATTCCTTGCCATTTGGTTCGGTTATAAGTGGAAACACAAAACTAAGTTTGTTTCATATCAAGAAATGGATGTAAAACCGATGAAAGTTGATCAAGAATAATGTGATCACTGAATAAAAAAAGCAGCTCCTAAGCTGCTTTTTTTATGGCTAAAATTGTATCTCAATACATTCACGCTTTAACAAAATATTTCGTGAGTGATGTTGAGGAATGATGTCTGATCTATCACCAACAACTGATACGCTGACGCAATCATGTTAAGCACCGAAAATAAAAACGCCCAATGCAATGCATCAGGCGTTTGTTCAAAAGTAACTACGTTTTCAGGTTAAATTTTTCAATACTTAAGAAGCATTATGCTGTTGTACAAATCTAATAAACTCTTCTTCGCTCATCACAGGTACACCCAACTTTTCAGCCTTTTCTAATTTAGAACCTGCCTTTTCACCTGCAACTACACATTTGGTTTTACCCGAAACACTACCACTGACACGTGCGCCTAAGGCTTGAAGCATTTGCGTCGCTTCATCACGACCCATGGTACTCAATGTCCCAGTAATCACCCAACTCTCGCCATTCAGCGGCTGACGACTTGGTGCAACGGGTGCATCCCAATGAATCCCTGCTGCCAACAAACGATCAACCACTTCGAGGTTATGCGGCGCTTGGAAAAAGTCGACAATCCATTCTGCGGTAATATCACCAACGTCTGGCGTTTTTTTCAAGGATTCTAGATCTGCATGACGAATCGCATCAAAAGTTTGGAAAGTATTCGCGAGCATGCGTGCCGTGGTTTCACCCACGCCTCGAATGCCGAGTGCATAAATAAATGCACCTAGTGTCGTTTTCTTACTATTTTCAATGGAATCGATAAGGTTTTGAACTGACTTCTCACCCATTTTTTCAATAGTCAGTAATTTTTCACGATGCTCATGCAAGCTATAAATATCAGCAACATCTTTGAGCAGATCCAAATGTAAAAGTGATTCCGCCCAACGGTCGCCTAAGCCCTCAATGTCCATAGCTTTACGTGATACAAAGTGCCGAATCGCCTCAATACGCTGTGCAGCACAATACAATCCACCTGAACAACGTGCCAAGGCTTCACCTTCTGGCATCACGACAGGAGATGCGCAGACTGGACAACATGCAGGTAACTGAACTTCTACCGTATCTACAGGACGGAATTCAGGCCATACTTTTTCCACTTTTGGAATCACATCACCGCTACGGTAAACACTGACCGTGTCTCCTACACGTACATCTAAACGGTGAATTTCACCAATATTATGTAGAGTGACATTGGAAACCGTTACCCCACCGACTGCAACAGGGTTTAAACGCGCGACTGGGGTTAAAGTCCCTGTACGCCCCACTTGCCAATCAATATTTTCAACTGTCGTGAGCGCTGCGACTGCAGGGAATTTATATGCCGTTGCCCAACGTGGTTCACGACTTAAAAAACCCAATGTTTGCTGCTGCTTCAGGCTATTTACCTTAATCACCATGCCATCAATTTCAACACTCAGGCTTGGTCGATCAATGATCATTTGCTCATACGCAGCTTGTACGTCCTGAATGCTGTCACAAATAAAGTGACGTTCACCGACAGCAAAACCAAACTGTGTCAGCCATTCTAGGCTAGCAGACATGGTGGTTTGACCATGATGTGGTTCGCACTGTGCAATGCCATAAGCATAAAAAGCCAATGGACGTGAAGCCGCAATTGCAGGATCGAGTTGACGTAAGCTTCCTGCTGCTGCATTTCGTGGATTGGCAAAGGTTTTTTCACCTTTGGCTTCGTTTTCAGCATTGAGCTTTTCAAAGCCTGACTTTGGCATCAGGACTTCACCACGAACTTCAAGAAGACTTGGAATTTCAGTCTGCGTAGAAGTCAGTACTTTAGGTAAATTTCGAATGGTTTTTACATTTTGGGTAATGTCTTCCCCTGTTTCACCATCACCCCGTGTCACACCACGGACTAAAATGCCATTTTCATACCAAAGAGAAATGGCCAGCCCATCAAATTTTAATTCGACATCATATTCAATTTTTTGATTCGGTAAGCGCTCTTCCGCACGACGGGCAAAGGCAAATAAATCTTCTGCATTAAATACATTACCCAATGACAACATGGGTACTGCATGGGTTACAGATTCAAACTTAGACAAGGCCTTTCCACCCACTTTTGTGGTTGGTGTATCAGGTTGCACTAAATCAGGGTATTGCTCTTCTAAGGCTTTTAATTGGTGAAAAAGTTGATCATATTCACTGTCCTCAATTTCTGGCGTGTCCATGACATAGTAGGCATGGTTATGTTTCGCCAAGAGTTGAATCAGTTGTCGCATCTGTGCAACGACAGTGGATTGTTGTGTCATACATTCACCATAAAAAAGGGCGGTTCATGCTCCGCCCTCAAATTTCATTATCTGTTGCTATTATAGAAACCCACTCGGTGAGTTTCAATCAAAGACGCTTAGACTTCGATAGCTTGACCTTGACGATAATCAATCGCTTGATGACGCCAATGTTCACGCATCTGCGGTGTAAATTCTTGGTTATTTTGATCATACACAGTACCGTCAATTTCACGTGCAATTAGACGTGAAATGCTGTCCATGGTATCAAAGGCATTTTGCACATCGCTGTGTGGCAGCGCCAAGAAGAAAGCTAAACCTTTTACTTCTTCAGTCGATAAAGTTTCAAGATCAAAACCTTGCGCAGCGCCATCATTATTCATTTGTAATACAGAGAATAATAACTTTGTGCCTTCTTCATCATAACGATGGAAACAGGCCATTTCGCCAAAACGCAGGCCGTATTTGAGTAACACTTTTAATGCTTTTTCACCCGACAAGGCACGGCTATCAGGGAACACATTTAAGGCGATATAAGTTTCCGCAGTTGCTAAAGCACTTTCTTCATCAACAATTTTTTGTTCATGTAAATGAGCATCCAAAATACTGCTTTCTTCATCAAAATCGCTAATTTCAGCTTTTTCAATTGCACTATTTACACTAAATTCTGGTGCTTTTTCTGCAGGAACAGCGTCAGCCTGAACATTCGTCGCAGGAGTCGCTGCGTGATTGGCATCGGTGGCTACAGTTGCAACCGTTGCAGATTCTGTTGTTTCTGTAGACAATGTATTGTCTTCTGTTGCAGTTTGAGCTTTTTCAACTGAAACGGGATCCGTCGTAGTCGTCTCAGTCTTTGCCGTCGCCTCAGCGCTCTGCTCTGCTTGTTCCGTTGCCGTTGCTTCTGGAGTTACATTCGCTTGAACAGCTTCAGTCGTTTCAACCGCTGTGACTTTTTCCTCAGCCAAAGTCGGCTCTACACGTTGCGTGGTTTCAGGTGTATTTAACTGATTTCGTACATGGCGCGGAATAACAGGTTGCTGACTATCAGGGTCAATATGTAATTCGGTGTCGAGTGATGGCGCTGCATCCGCAGGTTTACGAAACATCATTCGAATGCCCACAACCATGATAATTACAGCGATTACAATCCCAGCTATAGTGGTGATTTCCATGTTATGCCTCCGCAGCTAAACCGTATTCTTTGGCCTGCTCAATATTCACAGTCACTAATTTTGAAGTTCCTGGTTCTGGCATGGTCACACCAAGTAAGTCAGTTGCCATTGTCATTGCCAGTTTATTGTGTGTAATGTAGATAAATTGCACTTGTTCTGAAAGCTCTTTTACAAGATTACAAAATCTTCCTACATTTGCATCGTCTAAAGGTGCATCGACTTCGTCTAAAACGCAAAATGGCGCAGGATTTAGGCGGAAAATCGCAAAAACCAAAGCCAATGCGGTCAATGCCTTTTCACCACCCGATAATAATGCCAAAGAGCTATTTCGTTTACCCGGTGGTCGTGCCATCAGTTTTACACCCGATTGCCAACCATCTTCAAGGCTTAAACTTGCTTCACCACCATTAAATACTTTCGGAAACAACTCTTGAAGTTCAGCATTAACCTTATCAAAGGTGGTCATAAACAGCTTTCGCGTTTCCTGATCAATGCTTTTCATCGCGGCTTGCAGTTGCTCAACAGTCTTTTGCAAGTCATCAATTTGGTGGCTTAAATCATCAAAGCGTTTAGAAACTTCAGTATATTCTTCTGCCGCAGCCAAGTTGACTGCACCCAATTTATCAAACTGCTGCTGCGCTTTTTCGAGTTTTTGCTGATGGGATACCACATCAATGCTTAAACCTGTCAGCATTTCGCTGTTCATTTCTTTCAATTGTTCTGAATAATGCTGCAAATCAGACTGCGCGGATTGCCAAGCTAGACGCTTTTCTTCCAATTGCGTACGCAATTTTTCATCTTGCTGTTGATGTGAATGGCGTTGTTCAGTCAATGTCTGTTGTTTACTCTGAACATTATTCAGTTCAAGCTGCCAGTCATTCCAGGTTTTTTGTAAACGTTCAGTGACTTGGGCTTGCTCTGAATACTGTGACTCAAGCGCAGGCAATTCTAACTGTACCGGATCGACAAATTTCTTTGCTTGTTCCATCTGTCCAATAATTTGCTGAGTTTGCGCTTTCAAAAAGACCGTGTCTTTTTCTAATAATTCAATCTGTTGTTTCGTCTGTACAGACTGACGACGCACGATTTCCAATTCTTGCTGACTGTGTAGTGCCACTTGCTGAGCACTTTCCAGCGCTAGACTCAATTCCTCAACTTGGAATTGCAAGGTTTTATAATTGGGCAAGGCTTGCTCAAGCTTCATCGTCAGCGCATGCAGATCTATTTCCAAATCATCTTTTTGCATGGCATCTTCTTCAAGCTGTGCTTCAAGTTGCTGCAATTGATCTTGTAACTGCTGCTTTTGTAATGCAAAAGCCTGATGGGAACTTTGTACCTTCGCAATCGCAACATCAGCATTTTGAATGTCTTTTTGCCAATTTTTTAATTGGCTATGTTGCTGTTGCAGATTTTGCTGTAAAGCTTGTACGGCATTTTGCAACTCAGGCAATTGGCCTTCTAGTTGCGTTAGCTTTGGCTGCTGCTCTGCAAGTAATTCAATCAATTCATCCAAGCGAATACGGTGGCTCAATGCACCTTGCCCTGCTTGGCTGTCCTCGTCATAGTCTAGACCAATCACCCAATCCACACCGACATGATAACCATCGAGCGTGAGTATCGACTGACCAACAGCCAGTTTAGCCTGATGACTCAATGCCATCGTCAATGTTTCAGCAATCGCGACCTGCTGCCAGATCGAAAGTTGTGGTGCTTCAATCCACGTCGCCAAAGCGTCTAATCCAACGATTTGTGCTGCTGTGTGATAACTGCCTTTGACCTGACGTGCAATACTGTCTTGAAAATTATCACTGTGTCCCAAGACTTGAGCACTCAGCCATTTAGACAAAAATTTCTCGACCAGTTGCGCATGCTGTTTACCTTGCGTGCTCAACTGCAACTGCTGCATTAAATGTTGACGCTGGCTTTGCTGCTTTGGACTGGCTTTAATCATCAATTGATTTAGGTTTTTCTGCTCGGACAACAGCACCTGTATTTCTGACTTTAACTGCAGCACCGTATTTTTGTGCTGTGCCTGCTGTTCTTGTGCAGCTGCAAGCTGTGTCTGCGTTTCGGCAATCACCTGCTCTTGTTGCGTAATTTGTTGTTCGAGCTGTTGCTTATCTTGCTGATACTGCTCCAACTCATCTTGCTGCGCCTGATGCTGAATTTGACCTCTTTGCTGTTGCAGGGTCTCACGTTGTTGCTCAATACGACCAATATTTTTGGTCAATTGTTCACTCTGCGCCAACATCTGTAGCTTTTGCTGTTGCTGCTTTTCGACTTGCCCACGGCATTGTTCAAATTGTTGAACCGCTTGTTGATGCTGAGCTTTTAAATCGGCTAATTGTTGAGTCTGATCTTGACTACTGCTTTCTTGGCGCTGTAACTGCTCAACAAATCCATCTTGCTGTTCTTGCAGCGTTTCCAGTTGTAACTCTAATAGCTGTAAACGTTCTTTGGTTTGGGCTTTTTGCTTTTCAAGCTCCACCAAACTTGCCGAATTTTGTGCAAATAAACCCTGCTTTTGCTCCAGCGTCATTTTCAACTCAGACAGTTTCTTTTCCGCCTGTTGCCATTCACTTTGTAATGGGGTGGACTGTTGAATAAGCCGTTGAAATAAAGCACTGGTGGAAGATAAGTCATGCTCTAGAGTATTCAGCTCAGAACGCACCAGTTTGAAGGTTTCCCCGAGCTCATTCATCTGAAGCGTGTATTCTTGCTGTAAACGCGTGCTTTGTTCACATTGGAAAGACAGCACTTCGATCTTAATAGTACGAATTTGGGTTTCTAATTCTTTATATTGCACCGCCGTTTCAGACTGACGCTTTAAGGTTTTCAACTGAGACTTCAGTTCTGATGCAATGTCTTCGAGACGTTCTAAATTTTGAGTGGTGTGTTCTAGATGCTGTAAAGTTTCACGACGACGAGCTTGATAGCGAGAAACCCCAGCGGCTTCTTCAATATACACACGCATTTCTTCAGGTTTGGCATCGACCAAACGGTTGATCATGCCCTGTTCAATAATCGCATACGAACGCGGACCTAAACCGGTACCTAAGAAAATATCAGTAATATCACGACGGCGGCATTTGGTGCCGTTGAGGAAATATTCGGATTTACCATCACGATTGACCTGACGGCGAACTGCCAGTTCAGTATAGGCATTATAAGCACCACCTAACTTGCCATAGGTGTTATCAAAACGCAGTTCAACACTCGCCATTCCGACTGGTTTACGCTTTGCCGTTCCGGTAAAAATAACATCTTGCATGGTGCCACCACGCAATTGACGGGCACTGGATTCACCCATAACCCAACGAATGGCATCAATCACATTGGATTTACCACAGCCGTTCGGTCCAACAACCGCACTACGGTTGCCTTCAAATTTTAGAGTTGTGCTATCGGCAAAAGATTTGAAGCCGGAAAGTTTTAAACTGCTTAAACGCATAATGTCCTGATCAGCGGCGTGAACGTCTCGCCCACGCTAATTCGATTTGTTTCATCCGTGTTAGTGATTCCAACACAAGGTTGCGTAAGTGTCGACAAAAATCTTCCATAAATAAAGTGGCTTGATGTGATTTTCTGATTAAAACTGCATCAGTCACTAATTTAAACAAATCAAAAGATTCTTGTATTTCACGTCGTGAAATATTCAGTGTCAGGAAATAACTACGTCTGAGTGATGGCAACAATTCTTGGTAATAACGCATCAGGTAGGTATTTCCCACCATTTCATGCTGACGAGCCATGCCCTGAAAAATCAGATCATAAAACTTTTCGGTATTGCCTTGGCGAGTTTCTACGTCTAATTGTTCAAGTAATAACTGAATACGCTCAGCTTCATGGCTACGCCACGTTTCCGCCATACGATGCACAATTTGACCCAACAATAATGCTGCAATATCAAATAATGAACGCACTTGTAAAGCCGACATTTCAGAGACTAAGGCGCCACGGCGTGGGTAGATTTCAATGAGCTGGGTCCGTTCTAAAATCAATAAAGCTTCACGAACAGAGCCACGGCTCACATCCAATTCGGCCGCAATTCTAAGTTCCTGAATACGCTCGCCTTCGACCAACTCACCGCGAATGATTTGTTCACCGATGTGTTTGGCAATTTGTTCTGACAAACTGTCCGCTTCTTGTTGTTGCATACTGTTCCTATCTTTTTTTTATAAGATGCAATGTTCAGATTTACACTCAATCTATTTGCATTAGAAACGATAAGCAACCTAATTGAACATGACATTGTCTGACAATCTTGTGTCAACAAAGCCAATTTTGTCAGTCAAAACGGACAATCAAGCGCCAAAGGCTTGCACACCTTGATAAATAAAATAGCAACCAACTGTTGTTAATAAGCATGCAAAACAACGCTTTAGCATAAATGGTGACAACATATGAGCCACTTTCGCACCCAATTTCGCAGTGATGAAGCTCATTACACTAATCCCGATAAATGCATAAATATGGATATAACCAATGGTATTGGGAACCTCGATATCGGCATGATGACCAAACCACATAAAGCCGAGTGCCCCTGCAATCGCAATCGGTAAACCACATGCAGCAGAGGTTGCGACCGCTTTTTGCATAATGACGCCGTTTTTATTCAAATACGGGACGGTTAAGCTACCTCCACCAATACCGAAGATCGCAGAGGCAATCCCAATACCCCCCCCTGCTGCCATTTGCATGGCTTGTGAGGGTAAATGTTTATTCGGATCGACTGGTGTCGCTGCACCGCGAAACATTTTAAAGGCCACCCAGACCGCAAAAAAGCCAATTAACAGTTGCAAACCCTGCCCTGATAAATAATCTGCAATGCCTGCACCGAGAAATGAACCGATCACCAAACCCGGTGACAAATTCCGAAAGACATTCCACAGCACGGCACCTTTTTTATGATGCGCCGAAACCGAGCTAAGTGAGGTCACAATAATCGTGGCTAAAGATGTGCCCACCGCCATGTGCATAATCACACTGGGATCATATTGAAGTTGGGTAAAGACAATGAATAAAATCGGCACAATAATCAGGCCACCGCCAACACCAAATAGCCCCGCAGCAAAACCAGCGATTGCACCAATCAGTAAATATATGATTAACTCCATCAATATTATTCCACAACTCTCAGATTCAAATGGATTTAGAGACCAGACACTTACAGCAATTGCTGAGCACAGTACCTCAGCCGCCTGAAGTTTTATTACTGAAGCCCATTACCACATCGACCAATGACGATGTTCGTGAGATTGCCAAAAAAGGCATTCAACATGTTTTGGTATGCAGTGAAGAGCAAACTCAGGGGCGTGGGCAACGCGATCATCAATGGGTCTCACCCGTTGGTAATATCTATTTAAGCACATTGCTGAATTTACAAACAGCGATAGATGGACGGCTTGCACTCGAAATTGCCTTAAATATCTTACAAATGCCAAGTTTGCAAAATCTCGCTTTACAAGTGAAATGGCCCAATGACCTGTATAGCCCACAAGGCAAATGGGGCGGGATCTTGATTGAGCCGATTTCGCCACATCAAGCGATTGTCGGCGTTGGCATGAACTTATTTCCGATTCCATCCGCAGGAATTGAGCAACGTGCAACCTCGTTATCTGAACTCGGACTTCCCTCGCCAAACCGTTTGCAGTTAATTTCTGAACTATATGCAGCGATTCAACTTGCAGGTGAATGGTTCGATCATAACTGCTATAACCTCGCTGCACGATTCAACCATTATGCTGCATTTATGCAACAGCCCGTTGAACTTGAACACCTGCAAGGCAAAAGCCAAGGCCGCTTTCTCGGTATTGAAAATGATGGTTCGATCAACATCCAAACTTCGCAGCACTTAGAAAATCATTTCCAAGGTCGCTTACGTTTAGCAGATCAACCATAAAACAGGATTGCAAAGGCCTACTGATGAAAAAATTATGGCTCGATGTCGGTAATACCCGGCTGAAATACTGGATTACCGAACACGATCAAATTATAGAGCATGCTGCGGAACTGCATTTACAGTCGCCTGCCGAACTCCTACTCGGTTTAATCCAGCACTTTAAAAGTTTGGACTTAGGTCAGGTCGGGATTTCCTCGGTACTCGACAAAAAAAATAATGATCGGATTCAAAAAATTCTTAAATTTTTAGCCGTTCCTGTCACTATTGCCAAAGTACATGCCGAATATGCGGGCTTACGCTGTGCATATGAAGACACCAGTAAATTCGGGATCGACCGTTGGCTGCAAATGCTGGCTGTGGTCAAAGACCCTACACAAAAATACTGTGTCATTAGCTGTGGCACGGCACTCACCATTGACTTAACGGATGGCTTACAACATTTAGGCGGCTATATTTTGCCAAATTTGTATTTGCAACGTGATTCGCTCATCCAAAACACCAAAGGCATTAAAATTCCAGATGCCACCTTTGATGAGCTGTCTCCTGGTAAAAACACCATAGATGCTGTTCATCATGGCATCTTGCTCAGCTTGGTCAGCACCATTGAAAAGGTTCTCGACAAATATCCAAGTCAGTTGATTTTAACCGGTGGCGATGCTGCGCTATTTGCACGCTATTTAGAACAATATCAGCCAGCTGTCGAAGCAGATTTGCTGCTTCGAGGCCTACAAAGTTATGTAAATGGCGTGTAATTTAGCCATTTTTTGATAGCAAACTGTGAAAGCGTGATGATCAATGATCATCACGCTTTTTTTACAATCATTTCATACAAGCATAATTACAAATTGTATCGCGATTCATGACCTTTTTTCGCCCAACGAATTACAATAGCCTGCGATGATCGACAGATACATCAGCAACTTTATAATTTAAAAATGTCTTTCAAGATAGAATATAAGACGAAGAGTATAGATATGAAATTTAAAAATTTACTGGGTTTAAGCCTGCTCACCTCTACATTATTCTTCGGCGGTTGTACCACGACACAAAATCTAGCCAACTCTAAAATCCCTGCCGAAATCAAATCACAGCTCAGCACCTCTGAAGCAGTTTTGGGCTATTTTGGAGATGAAGATAATCCCGATTACTGCGGCTGCGTATCGTATATTGATTCAAGTTATTACATGACCCCAGTCAAAGACGGCTATTACCGTGTACTTTTAGGTCGTAATGCCACAGGAGATTTTTTAGTTCAAGATTTTTACCAAGAAACCAAAACCCCTCAATCCTCACCTGCTTGGGTCAAAGATCCGATGAAACTATTTAGTTTTAGTGGCAGTGACATCGAAGGCCCAGTAACACTTTATCGCAAAAACGGCAAAGTAGAATCAACCTTTGTGAATCAAGATGGCGTGAGCATCCAAGGTGAAGAGTTTTATCCAACAGGACAACGTGGCGCAGCGTATAAAGTCGATGAAAATGGCAATGATGCCTATCGCTTATGGTATGCCTCAGGAAAAATTGCGGCTGAATATGTCGTCGATACCGATGGTGAATATGTTGGTGCTTATAAAGCATGGCAGGAAGATGGTCGCGAAGCCAATGATGACATTGACGACATTCGTGAACGTGTTGCTTTAGAACTCGACTGATCTATCAAAAGATCGATCAAACAAAAAGGCGCAGATTGCGCCTTTTTTCTCTTCAATTGCACCTATTGCATGATCAATTTTAGTTTTCACTATTACCTTATCTACAAAACACGCGATCTATTAAACACGCGCACAAAACCTATCTAAGCCGTTAAAATTGGCTCTAACACGTGCCACAGTTGTGGAATCTCAGAAAAGCCATCTTTTGCTGTGAAATGCCCGGCTTCTTTCACTTCATAAATTTGTGCATTTATAAAATTGCCCAATTGGATCGCAACCGGTGGCGGCACGATAGGATCATTGGATGAAATCAAGCTGATACAAATCGGCATATAGGTCTGTAAAACACCGCTATCCATTTTTGCACGTTGAATAAATGCGGTTAATTCAGGTTGTGTCGGTAAACTACTTTTAAAACCTGACACAAAAACGCCCGCTTTAATCCGTGTGCCATGCTGTTCAAAATATTGATTGAGATAATGCAGCGTAGTTAAGCACCCCAAACCATGGGCAATCACAATGGTATTTTCATCCAAATCAGGCATTTGCAACGCTAGAAATTTCTGCCAATGGTCAAAATCAGGTTGTGCTGCATTTGCCATAACGATGCGTCGAGAATAATGTCCTGCTTCTTGCAGCTTTCGTCCCAACCAAGGAAACCAATGATCATTCGGCGAAGTATCATGACCATGAACAATATAGATCTTTTGGCTTTCTGGCGTATGCGGTGTATTCATGATTTGATTCTTATTCTAGGTGATTATTTTTAGTGAAGCTTTCAATTTGCAGTTCGGCAAATTTTCACCTCTGTTT
The DNA here is from genome assembly GCF_013420775.1 of Acinetobacter sp. YH01010. Classification (NCBI taxonomy): domain Bacteria; kingdom Pseudomonadati; phylum Pseudomonadota; class Gammaproteobacteria; order Moraxellales; family Moraxellaceae; genus Acinetobacter; species Acinetobacter sp. YH01010. Next base: position 41,777 of record NZ_VOYF01000018.1, read on the forward strand.
TAAACCTGCCACCTACACGCTCTCAATGTCAATTTGGCATCTTTTTGTAATGATTTAGCTCAGTTCGGTATCTATCGGCTCGTATAGCCAGATTCCCTCATCCAGTACTTGCTATCAAATGCACTCGATCACTTTGCTTGAGCGTACAGTCTCGTTAAATTTCAGCCATAAAAAAAGGCGCTGAATGCGCCTTTTTTTAAGTCCAAATTACTTCGGATCTTTACTGCCGAACAATGGACCCATGCCACCGCCGCCAAATTGTTTTTGCATATTGCCCAATGATTTCATCATTTTTGCCATACCTGTTGGGTTGGCAAACTTCTTCATCATTTTCGCCATTTGCGCATGTTGCTTAATGAGTTTATTCACTTCCGCAACATCCATACCACAGCCTGCTGCAATACGTTTTTTACGGCTTGGATTCATCAAGTCTGGGTTACGACGTTCTTTAATGGTCATCGATTGAATAATCGCTTCCATTTTCTTCACTTGCTTTTCAGGATTTGCTTGTGCAATTGCATCTTGAATCCCTGAGTTGCTCATGCCTGGAAGTTTATCCAGGAAGCCCATCATGCCGCCCATTTTGTTCATTTGTTCAAACTGCATCAGCATATCTTCAAAGTTGAAGCTACCGCCTTTTTGCAGTTTTTTCGCCATTTTTTCGGCTTTTTCTTTGTCGATTTTACGTTCAACTTCTTCGACCAAAGAAAGTACGTCACCCATACCCAAAATACGCTGTGCGATACGTTCAGGATGGAATGGCTCTAGGGCATCGAGTTTTTCCCCCATACCCAAGAATTTGATTGGCTTACCAGTAATGGCACGAACAGAAAGTGCTGCACCACCACGTGCATCACCATCCGTTTTTGTCAGGATCACACCCGTCAAAGGCAAGGCATCATTAAAGGCTTTTGCCGTATTCGCCGCATCCTGACCAGTCATGGCATCAACCACGAACAATGTTTCAGTCGGCTTAATCGCTGCATGCAGCTCTTTAATTTCATCCATCATTTCGTCGTCTACATGTAAACGACCTGCTGTATCGACAATCAAGACATCAGCAAATTGAATTTTTGCTTGCTCAATCGCACGATTTGCGATGGTAATTGGTTTTTCGTCTGCGCTTGATTCAAAGAAAATCGCGCCAACTTCACCAGCAACTGTTTGTAGCTGTTTAATCGCCGCTGGACGATAAACATCGGCAGACACCATTGCTACTTTTTTCTTTTGACGTTCTTGTAAGAAACGTGCAAGTTTTGCCGCAGTGGTTGTTTTACCCGCACCTTGCAAACCTGCAAGAAGCACAACAACTGGTGGTTTTGCCGCTAGGTCTAGGCTTTCATTCGCCTCACCCATCATTTTGGTCAATTCGTCATGAACGATTTTGACGAAAGCCTGCCCCGGTGATAACTGAGTCATCACTTCTTGGCCCAATGCTTCTTCCTTAACTTTCGCGATGAATTCACGAGTTACAGGTAACGCAACATCGGCTTCAAGAAGTGCCATACGTACTTCGCGTAACGTATCTTTAATATTGTCTTCGGTTAGCTGCCCTGAGCCAGTAACATTTCTTAAACTCTGCGTGAGTCGTTCTGTTAAGGTATCAAACATTGCAAAATCCGCTTAAAATAGCCATGAGCAAAAAATTGTTTCTTAAAATAGAAAATTTATGCATAGAATGCTATAGGATACTTTAGTTCTTGCAGAATTTATATAAATGAATATTCAACATCCTGAAAAAGGTTTGACATGATCAGTCTCCCCTTGGTTTACACGATCCTAGCATTAATCGCTTATACCACGTCTTTTTGGTATTTATTCAGCCATTTAATGTCTAAACGTGCGCCGAACCATTGGTTTATTGGTGTTGTACTTGGTTTAGGCATGTTATTGCATGCAGGTGTTTTATATAACGACATGTTGACGCCTATGGGTGTGAACTATGACGTGTTCAACCTGATGTCATTTACTTCAGGTCTCATGCTATTGCTCAGTGTGTTATTTAGTACCTATCGACCTGTGCTTGCAATGAACCTGTTAGGCATCCCTGTGGCAGCGACGGGGTTGATTTTAGGCTTCGCTTTTAGTCGACAAAATCAATTTATAGAGCAACATTCGCTGGGTTTAGACATCCATATTATTTTGTCGCTTTCCGCGTATGCCGTCCTGCTGATGGCAACTATTCAAGCGGTCATTTTGCGCTTACAAGATCGTGAACTGAAAAACAAACAGAAAAAACGTGTATGGGTGAGCTTGCTTCCATCCTTCCAAGCCATGGAATCTTTGCTATTTGATTTATTGATTGCTGGTTTTGCACTACTGACCGTAGCGCTTGGGTTTGGTTTCTTCACCATCGATAACTTCTTTGCACAGCATTTGGCGCATAAAACAGCCTTTAGCATTATTTCATGGTTCGTCTATGGAGCTTTGCTCATTGGACACTATCGATTTGGTTGGCGTGGTCAAAAAGCCATTCGCTTTACCATTATTGGTTTTTGTCTCTTGGCAGTTGGCTTTATTGGCTCTAAGTTTATTTTAGAAATGGTTTTGGGCCGCTAAGTCGACGATGAAATGATTTTAAGTTTTATAAAGAAGTAAGTTTTATTACGAAGGGAGCTAAGGCTCTCTTTTTTATAGCTTGATTATTCACACAGAAATAACAGGCATAAAAAAAGCGCTATACAGCGCTTTTTTTTCATTACGTCTAAATTATAGAGCAACGATGTTTACAGCATTCGGGCCTTTTTGACCTTGAGCGATGCTGAAAGAAACCTTTTGGCCTTCTTGCAAAGTTTTGAAGCCAGAACCAGTGATTTCGCTGAAGTGAGCAAAAACGTCAGGACCGTTGTCTTGTGCAATAAAACCGAAACCTTTAGTTTCGTTGAACCATTTAACTGTACCAGTAACTGTATTAGACATAATAATACCTATTAATTTGTTGATTTAGCCATTGGATGATGACTGACTATAACTTGGAAAATAATAAAGAATTGAACTTCATTTCTGTAAAAAACGAAGGATTATGACTAACACTGCGATACTTAAAGAAAATTTACGAAACAATACTTTTTTTCTAGTTGCAGCCATCATACATGAAATCTTAAAAGATTCAAGCACAGTATATGTTGTTGATTCCATTAAAAAACAACAGTAAAAGCCATCTTCTTATTATTACTATCCATCTGTATTTACTCATTTTATTGTTTAAGTTTTATGTCAGTCAAGACATTACGACTTTGGTCCTAATTTCACCAAATAATTACATAAAATCTTGTGATTTCGTATTCCGCGTCACCAAAAGCACAAAACCTAGACATCCCTTTCAAAACCACGTATAACTCCGTTTTTCAATTTTTGGCTGTGTGACCGTGAAACTTGTTCTTGCGCCGATGGAAGGCTTAACCGACCCAATTATGCGAGATGTGTTGACGCATGTGGGGAGTTTTGACTGGTGTGTAACCGAGTTTATCCGTGTCACGGACTCTGTCCTGCCCGACCATATTTATCATAGCTATTGTCCCGAACTGAACAATGCAGGCAAAACTGCAGCAGGAACACCAGTTCATGTACAGTTCTTAGGTAACAATCCGACTATGCTCGCGGCAAATGCTGTACGCGCGGTAGAACTTGGTGCCCCTGCGATTGATATGAACTTTGGTTGCCCTGCAAAAACCGTCAACCGCCACCGTGGTGGTTCAGTTCTGCTAGATGAGCCAGAAGTGGTGTATGAGTTAGTCAAAGCTGTGCGTGATGCTGTTCCGAGTCATATTCCTGTATCGGCAAAAATGCGTTTGGGTTATATGGACCGTAACTTCACCATGGAAAATGCGCATGCCATCGAAGATGCAGGAGCTGCATGGGTTACAGTCCATGCGCGAACCAAAGCCGATGGTTATACCCCGCCTGCCTTTTGGGATCAGTTGCAACCCATTCGTGAAGCATTGAAAATTAACGTGATTGCCAACGGTGAAATTTGGAACAATGCCGATGCCAAACAGTGCCAACTCGAATCGGGTTGTGAAGACCTGATGATTGGTCGTGCTGCAGTGACCACCCCTGACATTACACAGTGTATTCGTCGTAATACCGATGAGCCGCTGATTACATGGTATGAACTACTTGGCTTACAAATTCGTTTCTTAAATGGTTCGTATAAAAAAGAAATGAATATGGTCGGTCGTTATAAACAATGGCTCGGCATGATGTCAAAACATTACCCAGAAGCCAAAGTCCTTTGGGATGAAGTAAAACGTGTCAAACCACTCGATGAAATCGTGGAAAAACTCAAAGCCGGTATGTAAGTTTTAAAACACATATCTCAGCGTAGCCGCAAAGCCTTTGAACACGCCTACAGTGTTCAAAGGCTTTGTTGTTTGGCAAACTCTAAAATTGCATCGATCTCATCTGCCAAAAACTCTTTTGGGTGTTCCGAAGTCGGGTTCATCACCAAGCTTGCGCCTTTGGTAATCGCAAATAATTTTTCCGCACTGATCATGACAAACTCTGCATCTGCGCCAACATCCTGTTGAAGCATCGCAAGACTCAGAAAGAACGGAATGGCTTGCTCGCCCTGCTCCGTTTCCATCAATTGAAAATGCAGATGCTGCTCAGCATCACGCTCGCCCAAACAATATACTTGGCTGGCTAAAAGTTGCTGATAAAAGTCTTGGTATTGCTCAGGATGATCTAAAGTCGATTCATAAAGATGTTGAAGCGTGTCGTTCATTGTTATTGTCCGTCTATTTTTATCATTCAGATACTGTTCACAATCCACAGCATACAGGAAGTTTATGAATTATGCCGTTGATTTAAATCTTCAACATGCTGTCGATTTGTTTTCCACGATTTTTCTAAAATTTCTTTTTCTAAACGCAACTGAATTCGTTTAAGTTTCATTTCAGAGAGCACGGGTTGCTGAAAAGTTTGAACATAGTCCACCCAAGCTGTACCCCGAAAAACATTCGACGGCATCTCTGTTTTAAACACCGCTTCAGGCATAAAAACAATCACAGAATGCATATTGTCTTTATCCACAATATCGCTCAACACCTGTTCTAACACTTTCATATGTTTATAATTTTGGTGAATCGGATTTTGAAATTTAAAACTTTTTTTATAAATCTTTTGCGTCCATTGTTTTTGTCTCTCGCTCCCAAAAATCCAGCCCTTATAGTTTTTAGTTTCAATCACAAACACACCAAATGGGCTTAAAAGAAGATGATCAATTTGAGTTGTAGCTCCTTCGCCATCTGGTAAGGTCAAATCATTTAACAATATATAATGGTCTTTCAAATAAAGTTTGACATGAACGGCGACAGCAAACTCCCCCATTTTCCCCTTTAAATAAGGTTTAAATGCTTTGATTGCCCCCACAATCAGTAACAATGGAATTAGCCACCACAACGTCGAAATGAAGGGTGCAAAGATTTGAGAAATATTCATTAATTTGATTCATTATTTTAAATAAGTATATTTTCTATTTTATTGTAATTTCTCAATTTTTAACAATATTTCTTTATTTTCTAGACCACCCGCAAAACCCACTAATTTTCCATTTGCGCCCACGACACGATGACAAGGTGCAATAATTGAAATTGGATTTTTACCATTGGCTGCACCGACAGCACGTACGGCTTTGACATTGCCGATCTGCTCTGCAATTTGTTTATAGCTGCGAGTTTCTCCAAAAGGAATCGTCAGTAAAGCTTGCCAAACTTGTTGCTGAAATGCGGTGCCTTCAAAGTCTAGCGGCAAGTCAAATTGCTGTCTTTTACCTGCAAAATATTCATTTAATTGCTGTGCGGTTTTGAGCAAAATCGGGTGTTGCAGATCTTCAACCAAAGCCGCCAATCGCACACGATTAGGGTTTTCATTTTCCCAAAGAACAGCCACCAATGCGGTTTCATGTGCAACAAGTTTTAATTGTCCAACGGGTGAATCTAAAAACTGATAAGAAAGTTGCATGACATACTCCAAGCTCAAAATCGCAACACTTCATTATTCAGGAGGACGATAATTTCATCAAGACCAGTCCTGAAATAATCAGTACTGCAGCTAGCATGCGCATGGCATTGGCAGGCTCACCCAATACAACGATGCCGAGGATAAATGAACCCACTGCACCGATGCCTGTCCACACCGTATAGGCTGTACCTAGCTGTAAGGATTTCATTGCATAAGACAACAAAGCGAAACTTGCGATCATGAAAACAATGGTCAAAATACTGGGCGTCAGTTTGCTAAAGCCTTCAGAGACTTTCATACAATAGGCCCAAACCACCTCAAGCAATCCCGCTACAATTAATAAAACCCAAGCCATATTTTTACCCAAAAAAAAAGCACAGGGGCCAATGACCGCTGTGCTTTAGAACATATTAACTTGAAGATAACTTCATCAAAATTAGACCAGAAATGATCAGTACCGCGGCTAACATCCGCATAGCAGTTGCAGGCTCACCAAGTATAAAAATACCCACGAGAAAAGAGCCAATCGCGCCGATTCCAGTCCAAATGGTATAAGCTGTTCCCAGAGGCAACGTTTTCATGGCATAGGCCAATAAACCAAAGCTCAGGATCATAAAAAATAAAGTGATTAAACTTGGGCCAAGTTTTGTAAAGCCTTCTGAGAGCTTCATCGAATAGGCCCAAACGATTTCAAAAATACCAGCGAATACCAAAACAACCCAGGCCATGATGCCTTCCTCCATATTAGTAGAGTCAGGTCGTCCTGACGATTTTTCTTACTGGCTTTGATCAAAGATGTAAGGGAGGTCGTTCCTCCGAATATTGTCTCAGTATAGCAAATATGCTGAATTTTAGTGCAGTCTTTACATTTTTTGACCAAATTCAGGGCGTTATTCAGTTGAGTAAAACTCTATGCAGATGATTTGCGCCAAAACATAGCATGTCTGTTCAAAGGACAAATTCAGAGATAAAAAAAGGCATCACCAAAACCTGTTGATGATGCCCCCTTTATTTGGCCTATTTGACTGTTAGAACTTCAGACGAAGTCCTGCGCCATACCACCATTGTTTTTCACTTCCAGTTTCAGCTTGCCGTGCCGTATGCTGATTTCCTTTTTCATAGCTGTAAGCAACATCGATAAAGGGCATTAACTTTTTATTGATTTCATAGCGTGTTTCTAGCCCTAGCCATACAGAACTGAGTCCTGTTTTTTGTGCATAGGCAGAATCATCACTCAGCACCACATCTAGGTTTAGATACGGTTTTAAAATCAATTTTTGCGTCAGCAGCAGATCACGTTCGGTTTCCAAAGAAAAACTCACCTGTTTATCTGCACCAAGATATAGATAAGCATCAGTTTCAAAGAAATACGGTGCCAGACCATGCAGACCCACCACAACATCTAACTGTTCCTTGTCCGTCACTTGATGTTCATCGACACGATAACGTGCGCCAATTTGCGCATCCCAAAAGTCGGAGATCATACGGCTATACATCAATTGAGCCGCATAATCTGCATCTTGAGATTCTGCTTTATCGGCATGTAGTTTGATGAAGAGCTTATTTTCATCGGTCCCGATTCGACTCTCAATTTCGGTCTTTAAACTTCCACGGCCATCGGCATTATTGAGCCATCGATTGTCTATTTCGGTCGCTTGATAAATCTGTCCACCATGTTCACGCTTATGATCAATGGGATGCTGCGCAGAAGCAGCACGTGACGCAATAGATGATGTATTTGCATGTTCTACATGTTCTACATGTTCTACTGTATGCTCCATCTTGTTCGATTCGATCCTTGTTTGTATCACTTGATGCGACGAATCATGTGAGGAATGCGATTCATGTTGAGATGATATCGGCATGCTGTGATGTGCATCTTGCGCCATGGTCATTTGAGTGACCGATGCCAAAGCTAAACTTAGAACCGTATATGTGCATGGTTTAATGATGCGCATGAGACACCTCCTTTTTCGGCACAGATGCTGTTTTAGTATTCTCCGCGACATTTGCGACCACAAGTTTATTCATCATCCCTGCAGACATGTGATACAGCAAGTGACAATGAATCGCCCATTCCCCTAATTCATTGGCCGTTAACAGAGCCGTGACAGTTTTCCCCGGCGGCACAATCACCGTATGTTTATTTGGCATTTCAGAAGACACTTGCCCATTTTCCAATTGCATAAACATGCCATGTAAATGCATCGGATGCGCCATCATGCTGTCATTGACAAATTTCAATCGAATTCGCTCACCATATTTCACCTGCAGTGGTTCGGCTTCACTGAATTTTTTGCCATTCATGGTCCACATGTAGCGTTCCATCGTTCCACCCAAATGAATAACCAAATCTTGCGTCGCTTCACGTGTATCAGGCTGCGGGGTTAACGCTTTTAAATCACTATATTGCAAGGCCTTATCACCGACAGGTGTTGAAGCATTGGCCCAACCCATAACCGTTGCTGAATTTTCAACTGCATGCATCTCTCCTTTAGACTGTGCATGATCCATCGCTGCATGCGTATCATGTTTCATGGATGAATCCATTGAAGAGTGGTTCATTGAAGAGTGGTTCATTGATGAATGATCCATCACACTATGATCCATATTGGCATGCGCCGTATCTGACATGTTCTGTTTATGAATGTCTGGATGTTGCATAGTAGTATGCGCAGGCATTGGGGAATGGTCCATGTCATGCCCCATAGCGGCATGATCATGTACTTGATTCGGCTGAATCTTTGACTGATTTTCAGTATGCGCGTTGTGCTCATGAGCATTCGCTTGCTGGATTGCTGAAGTTTGGGTTGAGCCTGTAGTAGTATGTCCCATATTGCTATGATCCATACCTGACATTGAACCATGGCCCATATCTTCCATGGTCAACAAAGCGCGTGGTCGAGCTTTTGGCATGTGAATGCCTGAGTGCTGAGGCTGCGTTTCATCATGTAAAGTGCCTATCGCAAATCCTGTCCGATCAATCGATTCAGCTTCAATCTGATAATGCGCAGACTTAGGCTCTACGATCACATCGTAGGTTTCCGCTGCACCAATACGGAATTCATCAACATCGACTGGTTTGACCGCTTGACCGTCTGCACTGACCACCGTCATTTTGAGCTGAGGAATACGCACATCAAAAAACGACATAGCCGCAGCATTTACAAAACGAAGTCTGACTTTTTCATTGGGCTTAAACATCCCCGTCCAGTTCTGCTGTGGTGTTTTGCCATTCACTAAAAACGTATAACCCGTGACATCAGACAAATCCGTTTTCAGCATACGCATCTGATTCCACATCGAACGATCTTGCCAAGTGTTTTTTAAACCCGTTCGTTTAATTTGCGTCCATACATCTGAAACTGTTTCACGTTGATTTTGATAGTATTCGGCAGACTTTTTCAGATTTGCCATAATCTCAGCGCTAGATGATTCATGAAAATCCGACAGCATGACCACATAATCACGTTGCGATTGTTCATGTGCGGCAAGTGCTTGTTTACCTTTCGGATAAATTACCAAAGCGCCATACAATCCGTCTTGTTCTTGGCCTTTGGAATGAGCGTGGTACCAATAGGTTCCGCTTTGACGGACTTTAAATTTGTAAGTAAAGCTGCCATCCGGCTGAATTTCATTGAAACCATTAAAACCGGGTACACCATCCATTAAACCGGGCAGCAATAGACCATGCCAATGCACCGAGGTATTTTGTTTTTTGAGCTGATTATGCACATGGATGACCGCATCATCGCCTTCTTCAAACTCCAGTAAAGGTGCTGGAAACTGACCATTGACACTGATTTTTTTGACCGCTTTACCTGTCAAATTGATGGTCTTTTCATCAATATTCAGATGATATTCTTTAATGGCTGCAAACGCCCACATTGGAGACAGCAGACACACCCCGAGCACGAGGCATGATTTATATAAACTAGACATGACTTAACCTTTATAAAATAACGAAAAAACGTATTTAAAACTCAGGTTAAGCTTGCGGAGGTCTTAAAATTTCTTGCCAAAAGCCTTTTAAATGCTGTCCAGCAAAAATGAAACGAGGAGGTTCTGCATAGTGATGCACATGGAAGGTCTGCAATGCGACCAAGGCGCTATCGACATAAGAGGTACTGATTTGGCAATGTGCGAGTGTACAGTCCTGACAGTCTGTACTTTGTGTTGTTGAATGATGCGCCTGACCATCTTGCAGTGCAGATGTCGCATCTGAAGATTGATGACAATCCATCGTTAAAATGACTTCAGGTGTTGCTTGCTTGCCATGATGTACTGCATGCTCAGGAGCAGCTTGCCGCTGATTTTGATGGCAATTTGTCATATTTAAATGCGAAGGATCAGCATGTGCTGCATGAACTGATGCCTGATGGGCATTTGCGTTCATCATTTGTTGATGTTGAAAATTTTGCTGAGCACCGACCACACTGCTCCACCCCATGACAAACGCCATGAGCCAAGCAAAGGCAAGATACTTACGCAAAAAATTGAACAATTTAGTACCCTAATTCAACCCAATGATGCACATGTGACAACATGTCCCTATTAACACATCTTTAGAAACATCACGCAATCGGCTCAGCTGAAATCCGCATGAAACACCATGATGATATTATTTACGATTCAAATGCAATCACATGACATTTGTATCAACATGACATGCAGCTCGACCGATTTATCCATCATGAACGATACATTCAGAAATATCTAAAAGCATTATCCAGTGCGATCGATGATGTGTTTTGCCAGTCGCAGCGTACCTCAATAGTTGCTAACAGCATAATTAATTGTGCAGTTATTCACAACAGTTTTAAATTTATTGCGCTGTCATAAAAATCAGCGCATATCTTCCAATTAAAACATAAAAGTTATTTTTTAAACTGATTAATTATTTACCATAGATTAATAAACATACAGCACTTCAAACACTTTACCCCATAAAAAAAAGGACTCAATTGAGTCCTTTTTATACTTAATACGTCTAATTATTAAACCATTGATGCACAATCGTTTATAATTTATCCAAGTTATCCATATAGTTATCTACACAGATATCCATACAGTTATCCATATAGTTATCCACAAGCAAGGAATAACTTATACCCAAAGACTTAAGCCTCTTGAGCATGCACTTTTGCCAACTCTGAACGCATGTCATCAATTACAGCTTTATAATCAGGCTTACCAAAAATCGCTGAACCAGCCACAAACATATCTGCACCAGCTTCAGCAATGTCACGGATATTGGCTGGAGTAACACCACCATCCACTTCTAAGCGAATATCACGACCTGAAGCATCAATAATTTTTCGTGCTTGACGCAGCTTTTCCAAGGTCATTGGAATGAACTTTTGACCACCAAAACCTGGGTTCACACTCATCAACAAGACTTGGTCAACTTTATCTAAAACGTAGTCTAAATAATGCAGAGGTGTCGCAGGGTTAAACACCAAGCCCGCTTGCGCACCGCCAGATTTGATTAACTGTAAAGAGCGGTCAATGTGGTCAGTCGCTTCTGGGTGGAAAGTGATGATATCTGCGCCAGCTTCCAAGAAATCACCAATCATACGGTCTACCGGCGAAACCATTAGATGCACATCAATTGGCGCCTTAATGCCGTATTTTTTCAATGCCTTACAAACGCCCGCACCAAAAGTTAAGTTCGGTACATAATGATTATCCATGACATCGAAATGAACAACATCTGCACCGGCTTCTAGAACGTTTTCAACTTCTTCACCTAAGCGCGCAAAGTCTGCTGACAAAATTGAAGGTGCGATTAAGAATGGCTTGGACATGAAAAACCTAGCTTTGAAAAGGGAGTGATTGACGCATTATAGCAAATTGTCCCCCTATTCGCTGCCCACGCCCTCAGTCGTTTTTTCGATACTGATGATTGAGATCTCTATAATAAAAAAACCTAGGATGAACTGATGTTACGCAGTAATATCAGAAGCGTAATTGGTTCAAATAAAAGAAAGATACGCGGTAACGTCATCCGCATTTGTTTGAGACAGCACTACTTCTCATCAAATTTTTTTTGCAATACTCTAAATAAATAGACGCTAGAGAGCGAGTTTTGCGGTGAGGAGCATTGCTCCGCAAGATGGTTTCCTTGCGAAGCTTCGCATCTCATTTTGCCTAATGAGAAACATCGTTTCGTAAGAGTACCTCCAGCCGAAGGCTAATCCCTTTATTTAAGCCCTAGATGTAAGACTCCGTCGAATTGACTTAAATATCATTTTAAAAATGCAAAATTATTTTTTGCGTGCGTAACATCAGTGATTAATATGGATAAAGATCTCAGGGATAGAAACACAGCGTTGCATATTTAGACTTAACGAGCATCTATGTACTTTGCTAAGTTAAAGGACTGACGGCTTAATAATAAAATTGCATTTATGAAAAGTTCAACACAAATCACCACCGCCCAAGCAGCACGTGTTGCTAAACGCTTAGTCAATCATTGGAAACATAAATTTGAAGTCAATGAACAGCTCATTGGAGAAAATACTGCATTCAAGATTCAACTGCCCTCTGCAGAGGTCAGTCTTTTACCACAAGTTGCATTTTTAGATGTGGTGATTTCAGCCCAAGATCCAAGTGCAAATCTAGATCAATTGGAACATGTGGTTTTAGATCATTTGATCCGCATGGGGCAAGAAGAACTCAGTGCAACATGGCAACGTGAACCGTAGTCTACGTGGCCATATTGTTAAAGCCTTTTACTCAATGCTGATGTGATTGATAATTTCTAACTGCATCAATACGGGCTTTCGTCGCTGGGTGTGACTCAAAGAAGTCTGTCCAAGATCTCTGATCTTTGGCAGTTTCATCCCTTGTACCTTTCTCTTTTGTTGTTTCACCATCAGCTTCATCTTCCATACGTTGTAAGAAGTTTGCAAAATGTGCCGTTGGAATTTGATGTTTTGAAAGTTGTTTTAAGGCATATAAATCTGCTTCAGATTCAAAGTCTCGTGAGTAGCTCGCACCCACCGCAGCTACCGGTAAACTGGTGAGAATATCTGAACCATCTCCTGTTATCATCAACAAAATAATACTGATGCCTAAACCTGACAAACTTTGCTGCAAACTATGGCGTTGAACTAAATGCCCCTGCTCATGTGCAAGTACACCAATTAACTCATAATCATTTTTCGCTAATTTAACCAACTCATCTGTCACGATAATGGTGTTATTGGGTATCGCCAATGCATTTGCACCGATGCTACCACCACCACGAAATAACAACTTCGCAGGTCGATTTTCAGCCACCAATTGTTGATATTCTTGCTTCAACTTGTCTTGGCGTGCTTGTGGTAATTTTGTGGGTTCAGTCATATCGATAATATATTTTTCCGCCTGATCCCCCCAACTCTTTAACGCTGTCTCAGGAAGTTGATTGGCCACCACATGCGACGCCGCAGGTATACCCCATTTAATCAATACAAAAGCAAACGCCACCACGAAAATCACACTAAAAATGATTAGAGAAGGTGACCGTTCTAACTTCCAAATCGAATGCCAACGCGACTTTACGTCGAGATTAAACCACTCTGGCAAAGGTTGATGAAACTCTAAACGAGCATCATCCTTTAACTCAATCACTGGCTGAATATCACCTAAAGCACCGATCAGCGTCATATCTTGATAGGTGTAGTGCTGCGTTTGTTCTAGGTCTTGACCATAACGCACAATCACAGCATGTTCCCCATCTGCACTGATTTGAGCAACAAAGGGTTTTGACACTTTCCCATCATAATAGGTTGCATTCACTACTGATGTTTTCATGTAATTCACCTGCGTTATAAGGAAATATCTAGGTCAAAAATATCGGATAATTCTTCAGCAATTGCATTGTGATCTTGCTGCATTTGATTTTGTAATTGGTCAGGATCATCGACCAACATTAAGTGCAAAGATTCAGTCTGATATTTATATAGTCGTACAACTGCCCATGGTGTCAGTAAACCGAGGCTAATCACTTTAGCCAACCAATTACTCAAGACAATCCATGCATAACGCCATTGATTACAGTCCGTATGAAACTGACTGCGACTCAACGTGGTGTTATTCCAAGTGGTAATAAAAATACGTGCAGCTGTGAGTGGCCAAATAAACATATAGCCAATCAAATACATCCCAAAAATAATGAAGACATAAGATGCGTCATTTAAACCATCTGAACTACCAAACAGTATTGCAAAGATCACTGCCAGCAATGCACCAAAGCCCATAAACAGAAATAAAGGCACATACATGGCGCGCATATAATCGCCCCACGTATTATTCAGATTAAATTTCAACTGACCAAGATACAAATGATTCAGACATTCACGTTTATATAGCCAAACCGCAACAGGTGTAAACAAACCGAGGGTAAAGACAACTACCGCAAGACATTTAACAAAGCACCAATATGCGCTTTTATTTGTCCCAGAAAAAAAGAATCGGCTATTACTAAACTTACTGTTGCGAGCACGGAAACGAATCGTAGATCGAATGAGCCAAGGAACTGCGAAAAAGATCAGGACAAAGCCCGCTAAGAAAGCTTCCCAAGAATATTTTGCAGCAAAAGAGAAACCACCATAGACCACTAGCGCAATGATGCGTCCAACTAAAATTTTTGTAGGCAAACCAGTAAAGTCAAAACGACGCTGAAATACCCAAGTATTACCGTAAAAATAACGTAAACGGCGGACCTTTGCCCAAGGCGCATAAAGTCCAAGCGTGACAATCGTCAGTAAGATATTCACAATCCAAATACCGAAATATTCAGACGCATTACCTTTAAACCTAAAATGATAATTTCGTCCCAAAACATCAGCCTGTTCTGTCTCACCAAATAGACTCGGTGGATTCATCACGGGCAGCTCTGGCGGAAGCGGCGTTTCCATTTGTGAATTTTGCATAAGTACCCTAAATTATTTTTTTTGGTATGTCGAATTTATTCATTTGCATGGCAATGCACATCACCATGCTTTATTTATACGTATATCAAAGCAAGCTATGCCTCAATATTTTTTTTAACCACTGGCTTTTAAATTAATGAACTACTGTTTGCAATTGGACAGCGTGAAATTGCAAATGATCGTCCATAAAACTTTGAATAAAATAATACCCATGATCATAGCCAACATGTTCACGCAGTTCGAGTGGCTGCCCAACTTGCTCACACGCTTGCTGAAACAACATCGGATTTAACTGGCTATAAAATTGATCATCAATGCCTTGGTCAATCAAAATGGCTTTAAACAAAGCCCCTTTAGTTTGCACTAAAGCCGTAGCATCATGCGAAAGCCACTGCTGACGGTCTGAACCTAGATATTGACTAAAGGCTTTTTCGCCCCAAGGACACTGACTCGGCGCACAAATCGGTGCAAAAGCAGAAACCGATTTAAACAGGTCAGGATGCTTCAACGCTAAAGTTAATGCACCATGACCGCCCATACTATGTCCGAATATGCCAATCGCACCCTTTTGTACCGGAAATTTAGCCTGTACCAACGAATACAATTCTTCAGTGATAAAACGTTCCATTTGATAATGCTCGGCCCAAGGTTGTTCCGTTGCATTAATATAAAAGCCTGCGCCTTGCCCAATATCCCAATGATCGCCTTGCGCCACCTGTTCCCCACGTGGAGAAGTATCAGGGCTGATTAAAATCAGGCCAAGCTGCGCAGCTAAACGCTGAGCATGCGCTTTAATGGCAAAGGTTTCTTCAGTACAGGTTAATCCCGCCAAATAAAACAATGCAGGACACGCTTGGCCTTGCAAGGCTGTTTCTGGCAGAAAAATACCAAACTTTGTTGGGGTTTTTAGACTTGAAGAATCCAATTGATAAATGCGCTGTTCACCCGCAAAACAAGTATTTCGTTGTACTAATTCCATGATCTTTATCCTAAACTTTTTTAATCTTTTAAGGCGTAACCGTCGTAGCCGGTGCAGTAGTTGTCGGCGGGAACAATCGTTGTTCTAATTGAGGCAACATTAATGCCATGTTTTTCCCCATAGACCACTGTGGTTCAGAAGGTTCGAAACCTTGCGCTGCTTCCCATTTCGCAACAGTCGCTTTGGTTTCATTAAATGCCGCTTGAATACTGGTCTGCTCACGCATCGCCTGATCAAAGAACGCACGGCCAAAATAGGTGTATTCAGCTTCATTCGAACAGCCAAAAGACTGTCGATCAGCTGCCGATGCAGTAATGATTAAAGTATTATCATTTTGTAGCGCTGGAATAAAACTGCCTGAATAACATGAAGAAATCACAATTACACGCCAACGAATTCCGGATGCATCCAAGGCTTCTTTTAACCATTTAGGATCGACTTGCGCCAAATCCAAAGGTGCATTTTCCATTTCAAAGACATTTGGTAAACCATGTGAGGTCATATATAAAAATAAGACATCACTTTCTCGGTTCATCTGCTGACCGATACGACGCAGCGCCAACTCCATACTGGTTTTAGATGCTAGCGGAATTTCAGTGCGCGTTGCAGGGTTATTGATAAGTTCAACCGAACGCCCATAGGTGCCAAAACGTGTATCAAATTGTTCTTTAATCCGTTCAATTTCCAGTTTAAAGACATCTTGATAACTCGCACCTGCCACCCCTAAGAAGTACCAATGGGATTGGGCAAACTCACCATATTCCACTGCGTCTAAAGATTTATTGAGTAAACGGCTTTGTGCATAAAATGCATCTTCAGCAAAGCTTGGAGGAACTTCTTCAACTTTCCAAATCGGCTGATCTTTGACTGAGACTTGCCACACGACCAAAGTAAATAGCGTCGCACCCATAATCAGTGCACGCTCCCACCATGGCCATTTCAGCTCACGTGAAAACACCCAAACAACAGCCAGACTTTGCCAAACAAATAGAATAATGAATAACGTGGGAATGTAGTCATACAGGAAGTATGGGAGAAAATCGAGATCTCCCAAATATTGAATCAAACATTGAAACAGCATGATGTGCGTATCAAGCACCAACCAGAGCAATGCTGGGACCAACATTAACCGTGGATTATTCACACGTTGTGACAGGAAAATCCCCACGATTAAAGCAATAAATGGCCACAATGCGTAGCTAATGAGACCTTGTGCATTAAATTCGCCAATACGCCCAGTGCTGAGCCAACTAAATAAACTGTTGGCACAACCACCTAAAATCCCCCAAAACACCAATTGTAAAATCGATGGTCGAACGATTTGTAAAGAACGACGAGACCCCAAAAATAACCACATCCCCGCAGTTTGGTTGCTTTTAAAATCATGCCAAAAATTGATGGAGGGTTTGAAATCAATCATAGAGTTCTGATGGTGGCCTTGGCTTGCTTAATTGCACAAATAATTTTATGCCTGATGTCGTTTTTAGCAATGCTATTTTTTAACTATATAACAAATCTTTGAACAATATTGAAGCAAATATCATTTTAAGTCACAAGATCATGTTGGAAATATGCATCAAAGCGACAAGCATCGCCTTGCCACTGATGTTGTGGCTCTTGATTCGCTAAAAAAACCGCCAATCGTGGACGTTTAACCACGACACGTTTAGCAATTTTTTGTGCTAAATCCAGTAAATTATCACCTAAATCCATTTCACCATCTTCAGGTAACAGTAAATGCAATAATTGCATTTGTTTTTTGACCTGAGCTTGCTTTTTGACGGCTTGCTGGTTTTGATCTCGCTGCGGAAACATAGGATCGAGATAAACCACGTCAAAGATTTGATTGGTCGTCGATAAATGTTTCAAATAATCTGCCGAATCTGAAAAGACCAATTCAATTCGAGCCACAACCGAACTTAAAAACGCATCTTGCTGCGCACGTTGATGTGAGTCTTCCAATAGGGTAAATAAAATCGGATGACGTTCCACAAGGGTCACATGAGCACCCAAATGGGCCATCAATAAACTATCGTGCCCTAGCCCTGCAGTTGCATCCACAAGCTGTGGTTTTTCAGCCAAATTACATGCACGTGCAATCATCTCGGACTTTAAGGATGCTCGCTTTAAACGCCCAACTTCTGCTTTCCAATCGGGTTGCATCTTCATGCCATTGGCCGCCAACCACAAGCCATCTGCATCGACACACAAACTCAATTCAGGATTTAAACGTAAAAAACGCGCGTTTAATTTTTCAATCAATTCAATATTTACAGATACGCGACGTAAAGAAAGCACAGCAGAATACTGCTGTGCTTTCTCATGAAACTCTTGTTCTGTGTATAAGCGGATTTCGCTTACCATAATTTCCAGCCTGTAAATGCGAACAACAAAATCAATAAACCCGAAACAATTCGATACCATGCAAAAATCATAAAATCACGTTTTGCCACATAAGCGACAAGCGCACGAATTAAAATCAATGCAGAGACAAATGAAACGATTAAACCAACGGCGATTACCGTCCAATCTTGAGTGCCTTGAAATACATCATAGCTTTGATATAAATCCAGCAAACCTGCACCAACAATAACAGGAATACCCAAAAAGAATGAAAACTCAGTAGCTGCTTTACGAGAAACACCCAAGAACATGGCACCAATAATGGTCGCACCTGAACGTGAAGTCCCTGGAATTAAAGATAAAACTTGAATTAAACCAATCCAAATCGCATCTTTAATGGTTAAATCTTCTACTTCTTTGGCACGCACTTGCGGTGGATTTTTTTCGATCCAAATAATGATCAAACCACCGATAATCAACCCCATAGCAATCGCAATGTTATTGAACAGCAGCTCTTTCACCGTCTGACCAAACGTCAAACCAATCAACACGATTGGAATCGAAGCGAGAATTAAGCCAAAACCCAAACGGCGACCTTTTTCTTCGCCAGTCACCATACCGGTTGCTGCACCCCACAGGCGGCCCCAGTATTCATAAATCACCGCTGCAATCGCACCCATTTGAATTGCGATCACGAAAACATCACTTTTTTCTTTGGTCCAAAAGTTCATTAATTCTGAAGCCAGAATTAAATGCCCTGTACTTGAAATCGGTAAAAATTCGGTAATACCTTCAACAATACCCATGATTGCCGCTTTGAGCAGCAGTAGAAGATCCATATATAACCCTAATTATGACTTGCCTTGTTCTGAAATTTTCTTCCAGGCGTTATCTCGTAAATATACGGGCAATGCAAGTTCAGCACTTACCCATGCTTTTCTTTGCGCCGCTTCGCGGGCAATAGTAGCAATATCTTGTGCTGTTGCACTTAAGTCTTTGTATTGTGTTTGTTCTGATTGAATGAGCTCACTACCAGAACCCACGACGGTAAATTTGATCTGCGGTGTGGCATCGGCGTAGCTTAATAGTTGTTCTTCATCTACAGCCTGCATAATGCCATTGGCATCGAGTTGATAGCTAGCGATATACACTTCTTGCATGCGTGCATCAAGGACTGCCGTTACTTGGGTCAAACCATATAAACGATGTGCCGCTTGAGCCAAAGCTTGCAAAGTCGATACTGGAACAACAGGTACGTCATTGGCCCATGCCAAGGCTTGTGTTACCGCTGCATTAATACGAACACCACTAAATGAGCCAGGCCCACGACTAAAGGCAATCGCAGTTAAATCGGCTAACTCAATAGCAGTTTGATTAAGCCCTTGCTCAATCATTGGGAGAATGGTTTGCGTCTGCGCTTTTGCCCGTAAATCGAGTTGAAAATAAAGCTCTTGAGTTTCATCTACAATCGAGACGGAACACTGCTCATTGGCAGTTTCCAATGCCAGTAATTTCATGCGCAACCTTAATTAAATTTAATCTTAAAAAACGTTGAATATGATACTCCACTCCATCGCAGTTCGCGAGATGTTCCACCTCAGACTCAGCGCTTTCTGTATTTAATCTATAAAAAAGCCTCGACAAACGTCGAGGCTTTTTTGCTTACCATGTATAACGTTTTAAAGTTCAGCGACTTCGAGTTGAGTAAAATGTTTAAAATGAGCGGCATAGTGCATGGCACTCATTTTTAGACGTGCTTCGGCTTGCTCATCTAAAGTCTTGACGACTTTACCCGGTGAACCCATCACAACAGAATTATCCGGAATCACCTTCCCTTCTGGAATTAAAGCATTCGCACCAATGATGCAATTTTTACCAATCACAGCATGATTTAGAACCACGGCATTGATTCCGATCAGACTATTATCACCTACGGTACATCCGTGTAGCATGGCTTGATGCCCAATCGTGACATAATCACCAATGATCATTTCAATGCCCGCATCGGTATGCAGCACCGCATTTTCTTGTACATTGGTAAAATCACCCAGTTTGATACGACTGTTGTCCCCTCGAATGACGGCTCCGAACCAGACACTCACTTCTCGGCCTAATTCAACTTGCCCAATGACCGTTGCATTTTCTGCAACCCAACCATCCCAAGGTTGATGCGTGGCTTTCGGGCTATATCCTTGAAATTTGTACAACATGATCAAACATCCTATTTTGACTTTCTAAAAATGATTTATGGCTCACGGCCCAAATGAAATGAAGGAGAATTTAATAAAAAAGGCCATTCTTTTTGATAATTCAGACCATATTGAAATAAGGAAATCAGCATCCGTGCAGTCAAGCCCCATACGATTTCGTTTTCGATTCTTAAACTGGGAAAATAAAGCGATTGCTGGGCAAAACGAACTTCATATGGCGTTGGCGGTGTTTCTAAAAGCTGTCTTAATGATGCAAAAAAAATACGGTCAATTTCAGTGGGTTGAGGTATTAAATTTACGTCAGGCGGGATCAATCCCACGATCGGCTTAACCAACATTCCATTCCGTGCTTTTTGCATCGGTAAATCACCCAAAAGCTGCACATCAAATGGATTTAGAGCAGTTTCTTCTTGAGCTTCTCTTAACGCCACCACGATATTACTGGTGTCTTGGGCATCACGTTTGCCACCGGGAAAGGACACTTCACCTGCATGATTATTCATATAGAGTGAGCGACGGGTCAATAAAATACGTGGATTATCTTCTTGGGTAATCGCAATCAATACAGCAGCATGCGCAGGTTGAATACGCTTAGAAAAACGTAAACTTTGCTGCAATCGCTGAGTCAATAAACCCTCATCCATCCACATTACATCCTTATAATTATCTTGTTTTCATCATAGCTGAATTTCGGCCAAGCTGGTTAGAAATGATGCCAAAGTTTTATTTTTAAGTTATTCTGACGGTTCACACAATCCATGACGATGAATATGAACTTTTGCTCAAACTGCGGACAAAAAACAAAAGAAGCGATCCCGCTTGGAGATCATCAGATACGCCGTATTTGTACCGTATGTGGGTTTATTCATTATGTGAATCCTAAAGTCATTTGTGGTGCTTTAGCTGTTTGGGACAATCAAGTTTTACTTTGCCGTCGTGCAATTGAGCCACGTTATGGACTGTGGACATTACCCGCTGGCTATATGGAACTCTATGAGACAATGGAGCAAGGTGCAGCGCGTGAAACTCGCGAAGAAGCCGAAGCAGAAGTCAACATTGAGCAACTGTATTGCATGTATAACATTCCCCGTATTGGGCAAATTTATGCCTTGTTCAAATCTGAATTAATCAATGGAGAATTTGGTGCGGGTGATGAAACCATTGAATCTCGATTGTTTAGTGAAGAAGAAATTCCATGGGATGATTTAGCCTTTCCAAGTGTGGAAAGAACGCTGCGGCATTATTTTGCTGACCGTAAAACAGGTCAGTTTGAGATGCATCTCGAAACCCTCGGTACGCGACTCGATCACACAGGTTAATTTGCAGATATCTTAAATAAAAAAGCCCATCATAGGATGGGCTTTTTTATTTAACTTATATTTGACGATTATTTTGCCTTGATGGTGTAACAAGGGGCCAACTCTAAAGAAATATCACCACCGCTTAGCTTCGCCGTTTGAGCAGCAGCGGTATCATTTGGATTTTTTAAACTATAAATATAACTAAAGCTGGCCAAACTATTCCCCCATTTCACCACTTTATTATCCGAATCCGTCAAAGCAACGCCAGAGGGACGCGTGCCTGCATTGGCATTGATCATATTGTGTAACTGCACTAAAGCACCGCCCACAACCATTGAGGTGTCCGCAGATGTTTTCACACTTGAGTTCATTCCAATCAGCGCGCCATCAAGCGTATGGAAATATGGGTCAGCTAAAATCATACGAATCGAAATGGTATTTGGATTGATATTTCCTTCAGGTGTAAAAGTACGGGTTGTCGTTCCGATACGATATTGCTGTACACCTTTGTCATCTTTCATTAGCAGTGGATCGAGCACATCTTTTCCGCTACAGCCTTCCGTCGCGTGTGTAGACAAATCGACAATTTGGCTATCTTGACGAGTAAATACATCGTCTGGAACGCCAGATTTTATATTTGTGCGAATATCACCATTACGGTCAATCACCACACCCAATTTCACTGTTTTGATCGAGGTATCGGTAAATTTAAAGGTTAAATCTGCATATAACGGGAAGATATAATTTTGTCCAGCAGCAACATTTTCAACAGACTTAAAGACTTTTTTGTCTAAATACGACAGCGGATAGAGCTTGTATAAATCCATCGTGCCTTTAAATTGCACTTGGTTAATGTTTTGCTCCCATAGGCCTAATTTTTTCTTATCATCGGCCGTCAGAACATAATCGTCTTTTTTACCCATCAAAGTTTTATATAAACTTCCACCTGTACCGACCACCATTTTGTCGGCAAGTAGCGTCCCTTGTTTAATAATCAGCGGACCAGAGTTTGCTTCTTCCGCATCAAAACGGAAACCCAGTATGCCAGGTTTATCAATTTGCTTTGTAAGCGAATCAATCCAATTGTCCTGCGGCGTTGCTGTTAAACGTGTTGGTCGTACCTGTGTCAAGAGCAAGACATTCACACCACCAATGGTACTCAACTGTTGATCAACTTTGCCCTTCCACTGTAAACCACTACCAAATGTCATGCCTTGGCGGTCCGTCATTAACATGAAATGACCGAATAAATTGACTTTTGAACTATCGGTCGGCAAACATTCATTTTTGTCACAGCCCACCAATCCATTTGAACCACTGGCATTGGTAATCACGCCATCAGTTGAAAATAACGCAAACTCAGGCTGATATACCGCAGCCGTTGAGATATTCATGAGTTTTGAAACTAAGGTAAATGCATTTTCATTGCTGACTTCGGACAGGTCTAGCCAAGGTGTAAACAGGTCATTAAATTCCGTATCTGAACTGATACTGAAATCTGCTGTCGCGACATTTCGAGTGATTTGATCAATCAAAACTTTATCTGCATTGTTGATATAAACCGCTTGGATGTCTGTAGCTGTAACTGCGCTATTATTTTTCAATGCCAAGGCTTGAATGATTTTGGCTAAACGCATGGCCACTTTAACCGTTGCGTCGCTATTTGAAATCGTTGCAGCAGGTTTACCCGCGATGCCGGCAGCCAAATCCAATAAGGTCAAACGTGGGGGTGTCGTGCCACTGGCTACATTTGAAATTTGCTTCAAATCCACTTTACCCAAATCAATTCGACGTGATTTTTCACCTTGGACAAAGAAAGTTACCGTATCGCCAATCTTACAAGCACCTGTCGAAACACCTTCTTTTAGATCAAACAAGGTAATATAGGTATTTTTAACGTCGCTCGAACAATTAAAATTCAGACCTTCAATTGGATAATCTAAAACAAACTCGACACAGCCTTCGGTATTACTTTTACAAGTACCATTAGTCGTACTGGTATCATAAATTTCAGGATTCACATTTGCACTTTCACCGCCACAGCCACTGAGCGCTGCAACCAATGCCGTTAAAGCAAACGGTAATAAAATTTTATTTTTCATCCTAATTCTCTTTCTTATGTCCTTAACGGATTGCTGTTAATTTAAGTTGGCCTTGATTGGTTAATACGCGGCCATCGACGTCTATTGCTGTTGCTAAAGGCGTTAAGAATAAATACTGGCTACCTTTAGGCACTTGAATCACGCCTTCTATTTTTTCATGGTAAAGATGATCCGCTTCACCTTGGTTATTTTTGAATCCACCTGCGCCTTCCATGACACATCCATTTTTGTCTAAAAATACCGCAAATGGCCAATAAAATGTAGGATTTTGTACTTTGGATGCAAATGAATGTATACGAATATTTTGTAATGGTGATTTTAGTTTTACGACTTCGTAGTCAAATTCGTCCGACAATGGTGCTCGAGGCCATAAATTAATATCTTGAGCCAAGTCGAGCTCTTTGGCTTTCTTCATTTTTTTATTCGAAAAACATTGCTGACCTAAACCTTGAATGGTGTCAGCTTGTGAGACTCGATAATACGATGTGGCCAAAGTGATCGGCCCTGTATCTTCGGGTTGATTGCGTTTAAATAAATTATCAATGACGGAGCGACTGACACCTTTTTCACGTTCAATGGTTTGCATCCGCGTTTGCCCCATCTTGCTGTCAATAACGCCTTCGGGCATGGTGTAAAAGCGCTTTTTGCCTTCTAAGTTAAACTCTTTATCTTCAAGATATTCATTATTGACATACTTTTCACCAGCCATGGTCGAAAAGCCTTGCTCTTGTTTTGCCTTAGCCGATTGTTTTGAAGGATGATTTTCTAAGTTTTCACCTGAAGATTGTACGGCTTTATCAGTGCTAACAACTTTCTCAGCAAGGATCTTTTTTTCGACGATAGGTTTATCTTTTTCAGCCTGAACTTTGGCCTGATACGGAGCACTAGGTTGGGTTAGCTCTGATTGCTGTAACTTCTCTGTCCATGTTGTTGAAGGTAAGACTTTTGCTGAAGTATCTGACGCTTGTACTGACTTTTCAGATTTGGGAACTTTATCACCTGAGACGTTTTTAATTTTATCTACTGTGACAGCTTTAATTTCATCCCGTTTTTCCGGCTCACGTACACTTAAACGTTGAGACTTCAGTGATTCAACAGTCTGTGCTGTTGGACTCGTTTGACGCGTCATCGGTGTCTTGGTTTGAGACGGACTAATGCTTACAGATGGTTGAGTAACGTGTTGCTGTACAGATGGTGAATCAATCATTTTAGCTATAGAACTTTCTTTGGGTTTCTTTACAGCTTTTTCTTGTATTTGTACCACCATTGGGCGCCCATCCGGCCCAATAATGGTATGAAACGCCCCGGCATAGGCATACGACACTTGCACCACAGACAGTACAAGTAACGCGTTTATGAATAAAATCCTTTTCATTCTGTTTGCTTATCCTACCAACGAGTTCTGTAATTTAATCCTAGGATGGTGATTTTCGTATCGGTTTTTACATTCATTCCAGCATATGGGTTTAAAAGTATGTTATTCACACCGGTTAAGTTTGCCAGACTACTACCATTCGCTGGAATATTATCTTTACTGCGTAAAAAGCCGATTGATAAATCTAGATCCGTATCTGCATCAAAACGATATCCAAACCCCATACCAAAGAGTTGCGCACCATTAATTGGTACCATGGTATTTCGCTTACCGTCAGGAATAGAGGTACTCCGTGGTTCATAGCCTGCACGCAATTTCAAACGATCTGTTGCTGAATATTCAATACCGATGCCCCAGTTCCAAGGCGACGTAAATTTCAAAGGTAAGGCCAAAGAATTATCGGTCACATTTTCAGATAATAATTTTGCAATTTTCAGCGCTGAAATTTGACGGTCGAATTCAAAACGGAATTTGTCCCAAGCACGATAATCGGTCCAGCCCACATCAAAATTGATTTGTAAATCAGGCATAACCTTATATTTGATCCCCGCCTGTACATGCTGTGGATATTCAAAATCCATCGAAACCAAACCCGACTCCGAGTTTGGCACAGCATTTGGGAAACCTAAAATTGCAGCTAAAATTTGACCTGTTGGTGATGACATTAATCCCTTAATCATCTCCTGAGGCGCTTTTGCATTATGAATGCGATAACGACCTTTCATGCGCATTTTCGCTGCACTTTGGTACACCATACCAAAACTAAAATCTTCGCGTGGCTCCCACAAAACCCCTAAGTTGTAACTTGGGCTCAGTGACTGCTCTAAAGCCAATTCCATCTGACCAAATTTGCCAAATGGATTCATCCCTTCTTCGGTATTACACATCCCCAATAGCAAGATGTCGGTAATAATGTCCGAATTTTCCTTAAATGGTGTACAGACGACTTCATCAATCATCCTTAACATGCCGATCAATTCATTGGGAAATCGCAGGTCAGATTTCAATCCAATGGCTTGATAGGACATCCCCACACCACCACCAATCGATAGCTCATCACTGACTTGATAGCCTACTGTTGGCGATAGATAAGTAATACGCTCTAGAGCAACTTGTTGCCCCATGAAATTACCTGGGTTACCATTTTCAGCACCAAAACCCGCAATCAAAGGTGCATAAACAGCTGATGCGAATGTTGCTTTAGAACCCGGTGGATTGTAGGCAATCCCCATCGTTGGCGCGGCAATGGGTTGTCCAGCACCAAAATCCACCATCTTTTTTAAGACAGGTACATATAAGGATGCATATTCAACATCACCAGAAACCTTATCTTTAAAGTCCGTACAAATATCAGCCGTCACTTCAGGACCATCATTACAGACTAATGGATCATCTGAATAACCAAAAACGTTATAACCCGCAGGAACGGTAAATTCACGTTGAATATCAAAGTTTGCAATGATGCCCTGCATATCTGTTTGCAAACCTTCAATCTTAGTTAATGCTGCAGGGTTAAAATGTACTGCACTAATTCCTGGAGGATCCGCAGTTACTGCATTACCTAATGCAAGTGACCTTACATCAACTGAAAGGTTGGTACCCAATTGTGCAAAAGCAGCACTAGAACAGCCCGTTAAAACGATCGCACTAACAAGTGGGCTGAGTCGAATTTTACGCATACGACAGCCCTCTTAACGAAGTTTTTTTCCAAAACCTAGAATATCCAACGGGAAAGACAACCCTAATGACACATCTGGTGCATCTTCAGTTAAACCTAACCCCACCGTACCATTCACAATGGTCTCTGGAGATACACGTACACCTAAAGAAATCGCTAGAGTTGAACTGGTTTGGTCTGCAGGTGAATAGGATTCGCCACTGCTATACGTAAATTCTGCGCCGGTATTGAAACTTTGTTGATATGACATAGTAAGGGAAACATCGTAGTTAAACGAGTATGCAAAACCGAATGCAAAACCGCCACTAATCCCCGGTTCAAACTCTTCAATGACTCGCGAACCACGACGTTGGTTTAAGTCAGTTTCTTTGAAACCATAGTTTGCCGAGACGGATGCAAACAACACAACGGGATCAATATATTTACGTGTGCTGGCACCGATACCTGCAGAATAGTAACCTTTACCTGTTGCTAGATCATTTACAGCATTAATTTCGTATGGACTATCACCAGTTTTCGTGGACAAATTACCAAATAAAATAAGAGGCAAACGACCTTGCTTCAGTGGGAATGGTTCCCAGCGTGCGCCTAAAGAAATATCCCCTAAACCTGCAGTTGAAGTATCTTTTAATAAATCAGTTTTCGCCACTAAAGGCAAAGATGCAGAGAATGTCAAATTATCCATTACACCGTATTGCACGGTAAATGTATTGGTCATCGAATGTGTTGCATTTTCTTGTACACGTAGTTGATAAAGCTGGCCTTGTGCCATTTCCATATCAAGCTGTGTATCACGGTAATAGGTGTAATCTATATCGTAAAAAGATGATATTTCACCTTTTTTAATCAATGAATACTGACGTTCATTCGAGCTAAATACTTCCTGTAAATTCGCTTCTTGGCTCGCATCACCTTCTTGTTGCTGAAGTGCTGTCGATGCTTTTTCATTGGCAGGAGCGACTTCGGATTGTGGCATTTCAGCTTGTACGGGCTCTTCTACAGATTCATACTGTCCAATTTCTGGCTCGGCAGTAGCTTCATGTGTAGTATCAGCTTGGGTTGCCGTAACAGGAGATGCCGACTCTTCAACAACTGTCTCTTGCTCAACCGGATCATACTCTCCTAGACTTGGCTCTTCAGCTGCATATGCAACCCCCATCACCACTTGAATACTCATGGCTAGTAGTGTTTTGTTCATCCATTTACGATTCATGTTCCTTCCCACCGTTTTTATTTTTTTAATCTTGACGCCTTGTTATACGCATTCATCTAATTATTTACTCTTATAGTAAAGCCTTAGAAAGTTGTAATTCGATTTACCATAAGACTCCGACTCTTCATTCATATTTTTATCAAGTCGTATCGTAGATGCTTTGTCTGCAATTTTATCCATGTAAAACTGCGGATATTGAATATCAACCAATGCATAACGGTTCACGGTTGCATCTTCAACATGTCGCAAGTCTGAATCTTGCAAAGCCAATAAATTTTTACGTTGCTCAGGTGCAACATTGATTAAGAATAAAGTATTGTTTTCCCATATTTCTTGGAATCGAACTTCATCGAAACTGATATTGCCCAGTGCTGGATCTGCAACATAAACACGCCCATCTTTATAGGCTTTAAACACCACAAAATGTTTAAAACCAGCATATGAAATGGGAACAATCGCAGGCTGACCTTGCTTAACTAGATCTGAAAACTCCCCTTTGTAGCCCCCACTTTCTAGCCCGACAGCAGCGACAAAACGTTTCATGTCTAATAAGGAGAAACTTCGACGTTCGATAATTTTTTCAGTTTCACCAAATTTCAGCAAACCATTCATGGTCTGTTGCTCAGTCAGCTGTGTACCTACATAACCATTTAATAAAGTAGTTAAGGCCGCCGAACCACAACTGTAGTCGTAGGCTTGCCGAACGATGCCTCGAAATTGATCTTCTATGGCAGGTTTAATTTTTACAGATTCACGGTGCATCCGAGTAAAGGAATCATTTCGTGAATCCAATGTTTCGGTATAGTGAACTGTTCCGACTGGCTTTTCTTTTAAATCGAAGGACTCTTTGGCAAAGTAATACATCAATGCCGAGCCTACAGCTATCTCTAACATATCTTCTAACTTTTAGTTATCGGCAATGATGTGCCTTTTTTCATTATTTTTTAGAGCTAATGCTCTACATCCATGTATTATGCAAGATACCTTTTTTTTTATAAAAAAACAGCATTTTTTTATGCTTTGTTGGGTCATTCCGCACTTTTTTGTAAAAAAAAGCGCGTGATCAACACGCGCCTTATTTTATTCTAAATTACTTACTAGAAATCGTAATCACAGAACCTGGATTATAAACACCTAAACTAGGGCTATAATATGTTTGCAAGCCTTGAACTTCGATATCACCAATTGAACCAGCGTCTTTACTGCCTAAATGAACACCTTTCACATAGTTATCAATTGGACCAGAGTTGCTCACCATTTGAATATATCCTTTTGATGCTCCTTCTGCACCATAAACACTAATATCTTGGTTAATGGTTAAGTCTGTTTTACCCGCATCAGCAACTTTTATGCTTTCAATAAAGATTTCACCAGCAGCACGTGTAGCGTTTTTAGTTGATGCATCCAGAATACCTAGATTTTGAATCTCTAAACCACCAATCATAGTTGTATTCAATTTGATCATTGCACCCTGTGGAGCTGCACCAAGTTGAATATTTGCAGCCATCTGACCTGTTTTCAAAGTTAAACCAGAAAGAATTGCATTGTAGTTGCTATCATCACCACCACGACGAATACCTGTTGTACCAGCCGTACCTGATGCAGTCACACCAATTTCACCAATTTTAATATCTAAGCCCGAAACTTGTGCTGCAATATTAACAAATGCTCCACCTTTTGCAGAATTACCAGCATCTGAGTCAATACGTAAATCAGCCAAATTATGACTTGCTAACAAAGCTTGTGAATTCGCAGTAATTACAAGACCATGCTTTTCATTAGCATCACCGGCTATCCCGTTCCCCTTAATTAAAAGAGCACCTGCTACACCTGTACCACCAACAATATTTGTTGAAGAAACTTCTGCATTTGCAGCAAAACCTGTTGGCGTAGGAGGAGTTGTAGTTGTATCAAAAGTAACTTTTGTACCTGTCACAACGTTTTTTGCATCAGTTGCTAAACCGTCATTATCGTGAATGTAAAGTTTCTCGATTGCAACTTTTGAAATACCAATCCCGATGTTAATACCATCTTGACCAGTGGTTGAACTAAGTGCAGCATCGTCCATTGCTTGCATAGCCATAGCATTCGCACTAAATGCGATTGAAGAAACTAGAGCTAATTTAGTGAAATTTTTCATACGGTACTCTCCCAAGAGTATTTATTTTTTTTGATTTTCAACCACTCGATTTATTCAGCTGTAATATTATTTTGTGACAACTGTTAAACCTTTCCTTGAGTCGTTTGCTCGCTCGATTAAATTATATCCAAGCTGAAATTTGTTCAACTGTCGTTGGTCGCAATCTAATTCTTACCGATAAACGGTATTTGCAAGCCAAATGAATTAGGAATGGTATAAAATCCATTTTAGTCTTTAAATTTAATTTCTCTGTTGATGCAAAAACCGATTTCTTTTAAAAAATTTATTCTCAAACAAAATGTTAGTGCTCAAAATATTTTGCAAGCGCTTGCACCCTTGTCACATGTGATTTTTTTAGAAGATCAAAACCAACCTGTTATTTGCTTTTTGGCAAATCAATATCAGCAATTTAAGAATGATGAACCTAAAACTTATATACGTACCAATTTAGATCAATATGAGGAATGTGATACTCAGCCCTTGCCAGATATCGCCTTCCAAGATTTATGTTCAAAATTAGGCAGTGGGTTTTCTGGGGGCTGGTCTGGTTTTATTAGTTATGATTATGCAGCGCAGCAACAGATTTCCCTGCATGCCAAAGCCCAACCTCGCTTGTTTTTGGGGCAATTTTCTAGTTACTTAAGACTAGAAAATGATGGTTGGTATTTTTATAGTTCAGATCAATCTGCAGCTCAGCTTTACGACTACATAGATCAGTTCATTCAAACCGAGATCACTCAAAATCAATTTAAATTAAGACAAAAATGTACTGCAAGATGGTCCAAGTCAGACTACACAAAAGCCTTTGATCAAGTGCAGGAATATATTAAAGCGGGCGATTGCTATCAAATTAATTTAACCCAAGAATTTACAGCTCAAGCTAAAGGTTCACTCTTAGATACTGCTCAAGAATTTTGGTCACTGACTGATGCACCATATTCAGGCTACTTACGTATTGATGATTTTGAAATTTTAAGTTGTTCGCCTGAACTTTTTATAGATTTTAAGCCTGAACGCAAGATGATTACTAAGCCAATCAAGGGCACGATGCCTCGCTATGAAGATCCAGTGTTAGATGCGCAGTCAAAACAACGGTTAAAATCATCTGAAAAAGACATGGCTGAGAATGTCATGATTGTCGATTTACTGCGTAATGATTTGAGTGTTTATGCAGAAACAGGTTCTGTAAAAACACCTAAACTTTTTGATATTGAAAGTTTTAATCAAGTGCATCACATGGTCAGTGAAGTTGAAGCCGTGCTGAAAACAAATGTAAATCCTTTTGAGGTTCTGATGTCGGCACTGCCGGGCGGTTCGATTACCGGCGCGCCTAAAATTCGTGCGATGCAAATCATTGAAGAACTTGAAGGCTCCCCGCGCGGCGCCTATTGCGGCTCGATGGGTTATTTTAATCACGATGGTACAGGCTCTTGGAATATTTTAATCCGCTCTATTCAAAAATACCAAGATCAGGTTTCGCTGTGGGCGGGCGGCGGAATCACCATCGCATCAGATTGCGATGCTGAATATCAAGAATGCTTTGATAAAGTCGAAGCCATGCTGGATTTGTTAAATACCTGGTATAAGCCAGATTAAACAAAAAAAAGCGATTCAATTGAATCGCTTTTTTATAACCCTCCCCTTGCGAAGCAGTGCTTCTCACCTTTTCAAAAGGAGGGTTCGGCTAGATTTACATTTCGCGGAGCTTGCTGAAATCAAGCCAAAATATCGTTTTTAAGCGTATCCACAAGGCGCTGATTTTGTTCATCTGTACCAATGGTGATCCGCAGGAACTGATTAATCCGCGGCTTATTGAAGTAACGCACAATAATTCCGCGTTCGCGCAATTCAGCAGCCAACTCACTTGCATCTTTATTAGGCAATGATGCAAAAATAAAGTTTGCCGCAGAGGGTAATACTTTAAAGCCCAGCTCAGAAAGCTGCTCTACAAGTTTTTCACGGCTCACAATCACCTTGGCATTTTGCGCTTCAAAATACGCTTGATCCTCAAATGACGCCACGGCTGCTGCAATCGCAAAACGGTCCATCGGATAGGAGTTAAAGCTGTTTTTTACTGCCTCAAGCGCTGCGATTAAATGCGGCTGCGCAATCGCGAAACCCACACGCAAACCAGCAAGTGAACGCGACTTAGACGTCGTTTGACAAACCATAAGGTTTTCATATTTCGCAACCAAAGCCACAGCAGATTCTGCACCGAAATCGACATACGCTTCATCAATCACAACCACTGAATTCGGATTGGCTTGCAACACTTCCTCAATTGCAGACAAACCTAAAGCAATACTGGTAGGCGCATTCGGATTGGTAATGATGATACCGCCATTCGGCTGTTTATAGTCATCAATAACAATTTCAAAATCATCGTTCAGCGGCATAATTTTAGTATTGGCAGCTATACCAAAAAATTGGCTATATACCGGATAAAAACTGTAGGTAATATCTGGATACAAAACCGGCAGCTCTTGCACAAAAAAGGCTTTAAAAATGTGCGCCAGAACTTCGTCCGAGCCATTGCCGACAAAGACCTGCTCAACAGGTACATGCTGCTGTTTTGCAATCGCTTGCTTTAACTCAGACGCATCTGGATCTGGATATAAACGTAAAACGTCAGCAGAATTTGCCAACACTTTTTGAACTGCTTCCACCACTTTTGGCGATGGCGGATACGGGTTTTCATTGGTATTGAGTTTTAAAATATTTTGGATTTTAGGCTGTTCACCCGGTGTGTACGGCTCTAATTCACGTACATCAGGACTCCAAAAACGCATTTGTTCAGAGGTAATATTTGGCATTTTATTTTGCTCTTTTTCACCCTCTCCTAACCTCTCTTGCACTTCGCTTTAAAGGAATCCTTAAAGCTAGTTCAGGGAGAGGAATACTCATTTTATGAGATTTCCCCTCTCCTTTCAGGAGAGGGTTAGGGAGAGGTTTATAGTTTTGGAAAACTAAGTTTTTCACCTAGTCTATATTTAATTACTGATAACGATAGCGTGCTGAACGCGCATGTGCATCTAAATTTTCCTGCTGCGCTAATGTATCAGCCGTTTTCGCTAAAGTTTTCACGCCAGCTTCAGAACACATGATTAAACTTGAGCGCTTTTGGAAATCATATACACCAAGCGGTGATGAGAAACGCGCTGTGCCAGAAGTAGGCAACACGTGGTTTGGACCTGCACAATAATCACCAATCGCTTCTGGTGTATAACGCCCCATGAAGATTGCGCCGGCATGGCGGATATCTTCAGCCATTTCCTGCGCTTCATCTAAGCACAGCATCAAATGTTCAGGCGCAACTTGGTTAATCAATTCGGCGCCTTCCGCTCGGTCTTTGACTAAAACCAATGCTCCGCGGTTTTCGATTGAAGTTCGCGCAATATCTGCTTTAGGCAAAGCTTCTAAATGCTTTTCAATCCATTGTTCCACTTGATCTAAAAGATCCGCATCTGGCGTAATGAACACCGCTTGAGCCACAGTGTCATGTTCCGCTTGCGACAACAAATCCATAGCCAGCCATTCAGCATTGTTTTGACCTTCTGCATAGACCAAAATTTCGGATGGCCCTGCAATCATATCAATACCGACTTGACCAAATACTGCACGTTTTGCTGCAGCAACAAAACGGTTGCCCGGGCCAGTAATTTTGTCCACAGATGGGATGGTTTGTGTACCATAAGCCAATGCTGCAACCGCTTGCGCGCCGCCAATGGTAAATACACGGTGTACGCCGGCTAAGTAAGCTGCTGCCAAAACCAATGGATTTAAATCACCATTCGGCGCAGGCACCACCATAATAATTTCAGGCACGCCAGCGACATGCGCAGGCACAGCATTCATCAATACAGAAGACGGATAAGAAGCCAAGCCGCCCGGAACATAGATCCCCACGCGGTCCAGCGGTGTGACTTTTTGACCAAGCGTATTGCCTAAAGCATCGACATAAGTCCAGCCGTCTTGCTTTTGCGCTTGATGAAATTCACGAACACGGTTCGCAGCAAGTTCTAAGGCTTCACGCACTTCTGAACTTAAACCCTCAAATGCTGCTTTCAGTTGTGCTTGCGTCAGCTCTAATTCTGAGAATTGATGCGCTGGATGTCGATCGAACTGCTGTGTCAATTTAAGAACATGAGCATCACCATACTGACGAACATCAGCAATGATTTGGTCAACGGTTTTTAAAAGTTCTGGATCATTCACAGTTTCAAAAGCCAACAAGTCAGCAAAAGCTTGCTTGAAGTTTTGATCTTGAGTCGATAAACGTCGCATCAATTTACCCACAAGGTAATCTATTGGAAAAGATTAGTTTACCTGTTTTAGCGCAGCTTGTGGATATCTATCGCATGTGTTCATGTGGAGTTTTATTGAAAATAACTTTCGTTAAAATTGGTGAAAATACAGTTTTATCATTATTTTTCAGTTTTCATAAAAAACCGCCCAAATTTGAGCGGTTTGATCAGCATAGTTAGCAACTCAACAAATTATGCTTTCTTTACTTGCTCGCGTTCTTCCACGGCTTTTTCTAGCTGTGCAAGAATCGGATTCAACAAAGTTTGTTTACGTTTAAAGCTTGCTTTGTTCACGATTAAACGTGAAGACACTTTACAGATTTCTTCCAAAGGCTCTAAACCATTGGCACGTAAAGTATTCCCGGTATCCACAACATCGACAATGTAATCGCCTAAACCAACCAATGGTGCAAGTTCCATAGAACCATAAAGTTTGATCACATCCACTTGCTCGCCCAAGCTTGCATAATATTGACGGGTCAAATTGACATACTTGGTTGCAATCTTTAAACGACCGTTCGGACGAACCATGCCAACTTTACCTGCGGTCATTAACTTACAGTTGGCAATTTTTAAGTCCAATGGTTCATACACATTTTGTGCACCATGTTCCATCAGCACATCTTTACCTGCCACCCCAATATCTGCAGCACCATTTTCAACATAAGTTGGTACATCAGAAGCACGTAAAATTAAAATACGTACGTGCTTATGGGTCGTTGGAAAAATTAACTTACGAGATTTATCCGGATCTTCCAATAAGTTAATGCCAGCCGTTTCCAACAATGGCAAAGTTTCTTTTAAGATACGTCCCTTACTTAATGCTAAAGTTAAACCATGATCAAAATTGCCCATTACGTCAAAATTGGGATCATCGTTTCTCATATCGCTCATTAACTTACTCGCTTAATTTGGGCACCTAAACCTTGTAACTTCGCTTCAACATCTTCATAACCACGGTCAATATGATAGATACGGTCAATCAACGTTTCCCCATCAGCGGCAAGTGCTGCTAAAACCAATGAGAAAGAAGCTCGTAAATCAGTTGCCATCACTGGTGCAGCAGATAATTTCTCTACTCCTGTAACAACAGCATCATTACCTTCAACCTGAATATTGGCACCCATACGTGCTAATTCAGGTACATGCATGAAACGGTTTTCGAAAATCGTTTCTGAAATTGTGGCAAAACCACGACCAATTGCATTCACCGCCATAAGCTGTGCTTGCATATCGGTTGGAAATTCTGGGTGTGGTAAAGTTTGGAAACTTACTGCTTTCGGGCGTTTACCCATCATATCCAGTTCAATCCAATCTTCACCGCGCGTAACTTCCGCGCCCATTTCTTCAAATTTATCTAGCACAGACTCCAACAAGTTTGGATCAGTATGCGTAGTTTTGATTTTACCACCTGTGATCGCTGCAGCAGCTAGATAAGAACCTGTCTCGATACGATCTGCAACAACGGCATATTCACAGCCATGTAAGCTTTCAACACCTGTAACAACCAAAGTATCTGTGTCTAAACCTTCGATTTTTGCACCCATCTTGATCAACATATTAGCAAGATCGGTAATTTCAGGTTCACGAGCCGCGTTACGAATGGTCGTTACACCGTCTGCAAGAACCGCAGCAGTTAGAAT
This sequence comes from Acinetobacter sp. YH01010, assembly GCF_013420775.1. Classification (NCBI taxonomy): domain Bacteria; kingdom Pseudomonadati; phylum Pseudomonadota; class Gammaproteobacteria; order Moraxellales; family Moraxellaceae; genus Acinetobacter; species Acinetobacter sp. YH01010. The sequence goes on from NZ_VOYF01000018.1 coordinate 77,950, forward strand.
ATTTTCAGTACCACCAACTGTGACCATATCAAAGACAACTTCGCCACCTTTTAGACGACCATCCACTTTGGCATGCACATAACCTGCTTCAACTTCGATCTCAGCACCAAGTGCTTCTAAAGCTTTTAAATGTTGATCTACAGGGCGTGAACCAATTGCACATCCACCCGGCAAAGACACTTTTGCACTACCATAGCGCGCCAATAACGGGCCAAGCACCAAAATAGATGCACGCATGGTTTTCACGAGTTCATATGGTGCAAATTGATTATCTAAGCTAGAAGTATCAGCCTTAACCGTATCACCTTCATAACTGATTTGAACACCTAAACCTGCGATCAATTTCACTAAGGTGTTCACATCTTTTAGATTTGGCACATTAGTTAATGTAATAGGTGTATCCGCAAGGATAGTTGCAGCGAGTAATGGCAATGCAGCATTTTTCGCACCAGAAATACGAACTTCACCTTCGAGCTTAGTACCGCCCTGAATCAGAAATTTATCCATTAATTATTAAGCTCCGAATAAGCTTGCTTTGCGCCATTCTTCTTTGGTCATTGCACGAATTGTTACTGCATGTACTTCACCGCTGGCAATGTAGGAGTTCAAAGGTGCATAAACAGATTGTTGACGAGCAACAGGACGTTTGCCTTCAAATTGATCATCGACAATGCGTAGATCAAATTTGCCGCCTTGCCCACTAACTGCAACCTCAGCTTCTGGAAAAGCAGCTTTTAAAATTTCAGTGAGCTGTTCACTATTCATCACAAGACCCCATATAGGACTAACGGTGTAAAACCCGTCATTTTACTATAAATCTAAAAAATAATTCATTAGTCACATACATTATATATATAAAAAAAGAGGTTATAAAAAACCTCTTTTTGTACAATTTACAATCTAAACCGTTAAAGGCATATAAATGAGCTGCATTTTTCGATGTTTATGTAATTGTTTTTTTAATTTTTCAGACAATTTTTTGATCGAGGTATACATATCATCAGCGCACGCTTGTGCAAAAAGTTCTGTCCCAGGTAATCGTATAATCGCTTCCGCAATATGATTATCACTACCTTTTTTTGAACGTTTATCAACCTGATGATCTTTAGTCAGTTTGACTTGCATACTATTGACCTGATCTAAATGTTTGGTCATTTCCGCAAATTTAAGACGAATATTTTCTTCTATTGCTGGCGTAATTGTTAAATGATGGCCACGAATTGTAATCTGCATAATTCTATCCCTCACCTTCTTTCAGGACTGGAAAAGTTCAAGCCGAATCATCCAACTCAATATGCGAAGCATACATTTACACAATCAGATCATTTCGGCCATTCCTTATAAAAAAAGAGATTCATTATTTCGTCATAATGAACCTCTAGAATAGTCAGATTTTCAAATTTAGATCAACACTTTTCGCTCTGAAGATGATGGAATATGTAACGATTCACGATACTTCGCAACTGTACGACGAGCAACATCAATACCTTCTGCATTAAGCAAAACTGCAATTGCATTATCAGACAAAGGCTTACGTGTATTTTCTTCTGCAATCAACTTTTTAATTTTTGCACGAATTGCCGTCGAAGATGCTTCCCCACCAGACGATGTTCCAACATGACTTGAGAAGAAATATTTCAACTCAAATAATCCACGTGGTGTGAGCATATATTTATTTGTGGTTACACGGGAAACTGTGGATTCATGGAGTTCAACTTCTTCCGCAATATCTCGCAGGACCAAAGGCTTCATTGCCTCAGGCCCTTGTTCAAAGAACGCTCGTTGATGCTCCACAATACAGGTTGCCACTTTTAATAAAGTTTTATGTCGTTCATCAATGCTTTTAATGAAATTCTTAGCTTCAAGCATTTGATTACGTAAATATTGATTATCGTCACTTTGATCTGCACGCTTGATCATATTGGCATAGAAAGAATTCACTCGTAGCTTTGGCATTACATCAGGATTTAACTGTACCAACCAATGTTCATTCTTTTTTAGCACCACTACATCTGGAATTTGATAGTCTGAATCTTTATCTTCAAACTCTTGCCCTGGATGTGCTTTTAATGTTTTTAACAAACAAATGGCTAGTTTAAGTTGTTCCGTATTTAAACCCGTTTGCTTAATTAACTTAGGTAATTCATTGGTAATCAGCAACTCATAATTTTTCAATAATAAAATAGCTTCATATCGATATTCGACATGTTCAGGAAGATTTTCAACTTGTACCATTAAACATTCAGCGAGATTACGTGAACCTACACCTAAAGGATCTAGACGCTGAATATGCTTTAAAACCACCAAAACTTCGTCATCTTCGACTTCTTCTTCATAATCCATAGAATCTAAAAGATGCTGAACAGATTGGGTAATTTCATTTAAGTCACAATCTAAAAAACCTTTGTTATCTAAAGCATCGATAATACAGTGTGCAATTAGTTTATCGATCACAGAAAAGTGTAAAAGATTAACTTGCTCAAGCATATGTGCTTGTAAACTTTGATGCCCCTGCCGATTATCTTCGCGCTCTTCAAATTCAGCAGCACCTAAACTTGTAGGTTGATGCGTATAAACATCATCCCACTCCGTATCTACCGGTAACTCATCAGGCAAATGATCGGCATTTAATTCATTGGTTAAGTCTTTATTTTCCCTTTCTTCTTCTTGTAAGCTATTTAAACTTTCAACGGTATTTTGTTCTTCAACTTTCTCTAATAGAGGATTACTGTCGAGTTGGATTTGAATTTCTTGTTCCAATTCCAAACTTGAAAGCTGTAATAAACGAATGGCTTGTTGTAATTGAGGTGTTAATGATAAGGAATTGGCAACCTTTAACCCCATCGCTAATTTCATTAATAACTCCCCCTATAATTAACCGCACTTTATAAGCAATTTTTATGCCGTTTTATTTTTTATAGCATAATTTTGAACAGAACGCCCGATTTTTTGTCTTTTTTAGACACATTATTCAGCTAATTTATTCTTTTATTAGGAACAATTCGCCTTATAAATGAATTATTTAATTAGATATATTATTAATTTCACTCTATTTTCCTTTTCACCACGCATAAAAAAAACCCCCAACGTTTAAGTTGGGGGTGTTTCGAATAATGAGCTGGCGATGACTTACTCTCACATGGGTAACCCCACACTACCATCAGCGCTAAGAGGTTTCACTTCTGAGTTCGGGAAGGGATCAGGTGGTTCACTCTTGCTATTGT